>JACQAE010000030.1 GCA_016195095.1 Pseudomonadota bacterium | reverse complement strand
TAGCGGCAAGGTGCGCGCCTTCGGCGCCACGCTCATGCCCGGCCTCGTGCGCAACCACGAGCGCGCAGCGCGGCTCGATAATTCGCCGTTCATGCAGGATATCCGCAGCCGTATCGACAAGGCCGGCGTTATCGTCCTGGCCGACGCATGGCTCGCCGGCGCGGTGGCCTCCAAGAAAGGCTGCATCCGCACGCCCGACGATATGAAGGGCTTGAAGATCCGTTCCGCCGGCCCGACATTCGCCGCCATGTGGCAGAAGGCCGGCGGATCGATTGTGTCGATCCCTTCAAACGAGGTCTATAACGCGCTGCAGACGGGCGTCGCCGACGCGACCGACACCTCGACCGGTAGCTTCGTTTCCTTCCGCCTTTATGAGCAGGTCAAATGCATCACCGCGCCGGGCGAGAACGCACTGTGGTTCATGTATGAGCCGGTGCTGATGTCGAAGCGCAACTTCAGCCGACTCAACAAGCAGCAGCAGGACGTGTTGCTCGCCTCCGGCAAGAAATCGGAGGCCTATTTCCGCAAGGAGGCCGCCGGCCTCGACAGCAAGATGGTCAAGGCCTTCAAGGACAACAATGTCGAGGTCGTCAGCATGACGGCGGCGGAATACGACAAATGGCTGAGTGTGGCGCGCGAGAGCTCCTACGCGCAATTCGCGAAGGAGGTTCCCGACGGCAAGAAGTTGATCGACGAAGCGCTGGCCGTGAAATGACGTGGCGCGGCCGGGGGCGCAACGCCCCCGGCCGGCCGCAAACCCCGGCCTTCGGACAGTCGCCGCATGATCGTTTTCGTCCGCGCCGTCACGCTCGTTTCGCAGGCCTGCGGCGTGGTCGCGGGCCTGCTCATCGCCGCCAGCGTCGTCATCGTCTGCCAGATGGTGTTCGCCCGCTACGTGCTTAATGAGAACACGATCTGGCAGACCGATTTCGTCACCTATAGCCTTGTCGCCGCGACCTTCATCGGCAGCCCCTACGTGCTCATGACGCGCGGCCACGTCAATGTCGACGTCGTGCCGCTCTATGTCAGCCAGCGCATGCGCTATCGCCTGGCGCTGGTCGCGGCGTTCCTGTCGCTGTTCTTCGCGCTGGCGATGAGCGTGCTGACCTTTATGTTCTGGCACGAGGCCTGGGAAAACGCCTGGGTGTCCGACACGATGTGGCGGGCGCGGCTGTGGATTCCCTACGCGGCGATGCCGATCGGGCTTGGCATCCTGTCGCTGCAATATATCGCCGACGTCATCAATTTGGTCAGCGGGCGCGAACCGCCCTTCGGCCTCGCGCCACGCCAGGATGATCGATCATGACGCCGACCCAGCAGGGCTTGCTCGTCCTCGTCGTCACGGTCGTCGTTTTTCTTTCCGGCGCGCCGGTCGCGTTCGCGCTCGGAGCGATCTCCATCGTGTTCCTCGTGCTGTTTCATGGCCTCGATTCGCTGCGCGCGGTCGCCGAAACGTTCTACGCCGGTCTCAACGATTTTACGCTGGTATCGATCCCGATGTTCATCATGATGGGCGCGGCGATCGGAACCTCGCCGGCCGGCAAGGACCTCTACGAGGCGCTCGATCGCTGGCTCTATCGAGTGCCCGGCGGCCTCGTGATCTCCAATATCGGCGCCTGCGCGCTGTTTGCGGCGTTGACCGGGTCCTCACCCGCGACCTGCGCGGCAATCGGGAAGATGGGCATTCCCGAGATGCGCAAGCGCGGCTATCCCGACGAGATCGCCACCGGATCGATCTGCGCTGGAGGCACGCTTGGAATTCTCATTCCGCCCTCGATTACCTTCATTCTTTACGGCATCGCCACCGAGACGTCGATCGGGCGGCTGTTCCTCGCCGGCGTGATGCCGGGCCTGCTGCTCACTACGCTCTTCATTCTCTACACGCTGATTTATATCTGGATGCAGGGCTTCCGTCCCTACGCGGCGGGGTTTCGCTATAGCTGGAAGGAAAAATTCGAATCCGTCCCCAAGGTGGCGCCGTTCCTGTTCATCGTCGGTGGCGTCCTCTACGTGCTCTATGGCGGCGTGGCGACGCCTTCCGAGGCGGCCGGCGTCGGGGCGGCGCTTTGTGTCGTCCTTGCCGTGATCATCTACCGCATGTGGCGGCCGCGCGATTGGTGGGCGATCCTGCGCGACACCACCCGAGAATCGGTGATGATCCTGATGATCATCGCGGCCGCGGTGCTGTTCGGATACATGCTCACCTCGCTCTATCTCACCCAGACATTGGCGCAAGGTATCGCGGCGATGCAGCTCAATCGTTGGGTGCTGATGGGAATGATCAACCTCTTCCTGCTGGTCTGCGGCTGCTTCATCCCGCCGGCGGCGATCATCCTCATGACCGCGCCGATCCTGCTTCCGATCATCACCGGAGCCGGCTTCGACCCTGTCTGGTTCGGCGTCATCGTGACCATCAACATGGAGATCGGGCTGATCACGCCGCCTGTCGGGCTCAACCTGTTCGTGGTCAATGCCATCGCGCCCGACGTGCCGACGCGCACCGTGTTGCTCGGCTCGGTGCCCTATGTCCTGTGCATGGTGGTGGGTATCGTCATCCTGAGCCTGGTTCCGGAAATCGCCACTTGGCTCCCTGACACCATGATGGGCCAGATCAAGAGGTAGTGCGCGGCGCGGCCTAAGGCTCTGCGTGCTCAACCCTCGCCGATCTCGCGCAGGATTTCGCGCGTGTGCTCGCCAAGGCGCGGCGACGGCCTTGGCGACGCCATGGGCGCGCCGTCGAGCATGATCGGCGTGCGCAGGCCGGCGATCTTGCCATCCTTGGCATCTGCGCTCGCCGGCTCGATGCGCAGGCCGCGATGCACGACCTGCGGATCGGCAAAGACCTGGTCGAGCGTATTGATCGGGCCCGCCGGTACGCCTACCGCCGCCAGTTGGGCGAGCAGGTCGGCGCTGCGGAATTTCAGAGTCAGCGCGCAGAGCAGTTCGATTAGCGCCGCGCGGTTGGCAAGCCGGCTGGTATTGTCCTTGTAGGTGGCGTCGCGGGCAAGCTGCGGCGCTCCCAATACGCCGCATAGCTTGACGTATTGGCCGTCGTTGCCGGTGGCGATGATGATATGGCCGTCGGCGACCGGGAAGACCTGGTAGGGAACGATATTGGGATGTGCGTTGCCAATGCGCACAGGCGTCTCGCCGGAAACGAAATAGTTCAGCGCCTGGTTGGCGAGGACGCCTACAGTGGTATCGATTAGCGCGGTGTCGATGTATCCGCCTTTGCCGGTCTTCTCGCGGCGGGCCAGCGCGGCAAGAATGCCGATGACCGAATAGACGCCGGTGAAGATGTCCGATACTGGCACGCCGGCACGCGTCGGCTCGCCCGCGGCCGCGCCGGTGAGGCTCATGAAGCCGGCCATGCCCTGCGCCATCAGGTCGTAGCCTGCGCGCGCGGCATAGGGTCCCGTCTGGCCGAATCCGGTAACGGAACAGTAGATCAGGCGCGGGTTTTCCGGACCGAGGATCGCGTAATCGAGGGCGAATTTCTTCAAGCCCCCGACCTTGAAATTCTCGATCAAAACGTCGGATCGTGCGGCGAGCTTGCGCACGATGCGCCGGCCATCCTCGCCCTCGAAATCAAGCGCGATGGAGCGCTTGCCGCGATTCGTAGCATGGAAATAGGCGGCGCCGAGATGCGTCTCACCGTGGCCGGCGACAAATGGCGGTCCCCAGGCGCGGGTGTCGTCTCCGGTCCCGCTCCGCTCGACCTTGATTACGTCGGCGCCAAGATCGGCAAGAATCTGTCCGGCCCAGGGCCCGGCGAGGATGCGAGCAAGTTCAAGCACTTTCAGGCCGGCAAGGGGACCAGGCATCAAGCAAACCTCAAGGTTGTGGCGGCGCGCCGCCAAGGCGTCACGGCTGTGTCGCCTGATCGCCGGAATTTGTCTATACCTGTGCCGCGCAGCCGCTCAGGCGGCAGGCCTTGGCAATCGGGGACGTCACGGTGAATACATCGTTTTTTGGTGATCTCTTGCAGACCATCGCGGAGCGCGGGCGTTCGCTGATCGAGCGCACGCGCGACCGGCGCGAGGCGGCGGAGCAGCAATCGGCGAGCCTGGTCGAGCTGTGCGAGCAGCTCCTCTCGGGGCGTGGCGAGGCCTCGGGCGTCGCGCTCGCGCGCGAGGTGCTGGCGCGATACGGAGACCTCACGACCGGCCCGCGCATCGGTTTTTTTGAATCGCTCGCCCGCGATTTCGGCCCCGATCATTCGCGCATTGCCAGGGCCGTCGCCGCCTGGCAAGGCAGGCAGACCGACGAGACGGCGGCCGAGCTGCACGTCGCCGCCGAGCCGCGGCGCCAGGAACTGCTGCGCCGGCTCAATCTCGCGCCCGGCGGCACCGCGGCGCTGGTGCGCATGCGAGCGCAGTTCATCGACGCCATGCGCCACCGCGACGACCTCGCCGCGCTCGACGCGGACTTCGTCCACCTGTTCTCGTCCTGGTTCAATCGCGGTTTCCTGGTGTTGCGCCGGATCGACTGGTCGACGCCGGCGAACATCCTGGAAAAGATCATTCGCTACGAGGCGGTGCACGCCATCAATGACTGGAACGACCTGCGCAGCCGCATCGATCCGCCGGACCGGCGGTGTTACGCCTTCTTCCATCCCGCCCTGGTCGACGAGCCGCTGATCTTTGTCGAGGTCGCGCTGATGCGCGAGATACCCGGCGCGATTGCCCCCATCCTTGACGGCGACGGCGAGCCGGTGGCGCCGGCGCGCGCAAATACTGCCGTGTTCTACTCGATCTCCAACTGCCAGCGCGGGCTGGCGGGCGTCAGCTTCGGACACTTCCTCATCAAGCAGGTGGTCGAGGAGATCACGCGCGAATTGCCGCGGCTTGCCAATTTCGTGACGCTCTCGCCGGCGCCGGGCCTTGCCGATTGGCTCGCGCGCGAGCGCAAGGCGGATGCCTCCGTCGTGCTGTCGGCGGACGACCGCGCCAAGCTTGCCGGCCTCGATCGGCCGCAATGGTGGAAGGATGCGGACGCGGCGGCGGCGATGCAGGAGCCGTTCATGCGCGCGGCCGCCTATTATTTCGTGCGCGCGCGCTCGCCGCGCGGCACGCCGCTCGACGCGGTCGCGCGCTTCCATCTTGGTAACGGCGCGCGGCTTGAGCGCCTCGACTGGTTGGGCGACACCTCCGACCGCAGCATCGCGCAGGCGCACGGCCTGATGGTCAACTATCTTTACGATCTCGACGACATCGAGGAGAACCACGAGGCCTACGCGCAGCAGCAGGCGATCGTCGCGGCAAGCGCGGTGACCAAGCTGGTGCGCGCGCCGGCCAGGGAGGTGGTCGCCACCGCCAGCGCGCCGGCGTGAGGGCGGCCATTGCGGCCAACTCCTCGGCGATCGCCGTATCGATGTGCCAGCAATCGTGGCGGTAATGTGCCGGCGACCCGGCCGACGCTACACGGCAGTTCGCGGTCGCGGGTTAGGTCCACGCAATGCCGTGGCGAGCGAGTACTTCGGCAACGGCTGAGACGAGTTGTGTTTGCGGCACGGCGCGTTGCGCCTGCGCCTGATTTTTGAGGTGCTCGTCGCGGCCCTTCTCCAGCTTGGCGAGTTCGGCGCCGACGATGAGGTCCTTGATGGTGACCTCGCCCTTGGCTCTTTCGTCGGAGCCTTGAATCACCACGCAGGGCGCGTTGCGCTTGTCGGCGTATTTCATCTGCGCGCCGAATTTTCCCGCGCCGAGATAAAGTTCGGCGCGCATGCCGGCATTGCGTAGTGCGGTCACCATGCTCTGGTAGTCGGCAATGCGCTCGCGCTCGAACACGATAACCACGACCGGTCCGGGAGGCGCGCGTGCGTCGACTTTGCCGAGGTGGGTGAGCGCGGCCATGAGCCGCGAAACGCCGATGGAAAATCCAGTTGCCGGCACCGCTTCACCACGGAAGCGGCCGACGAGCCCATCATAGCGCCCGCCGCCTGCAACGGAACCAAAACGCACCGGCCGCCCGTCGTCGCCTTGAACGGGAAAGGTCAGCTCCACCTCGAACACCGGCCCGGTGTAATATTCGAGGCCGCGCACCACAGTTCCGTCGATGCGAATACGGTCGGGACCATAGTCGGAGGCGAGCAGAAGACTCCGGATTTCATCAAGCTCGTCGCTGCCGGCCCGGTACAATTCACTCGCTTCCCGCACGGCCTTGCCGTCGGGAAGCGCGATTGACGTTGCGATCAGATCAAAACCTTTGTCGCCGCCGTCACGGAAGATACCGAGGATCACGCCGGCTTGCCACGTTTCGAGCCCCGCGCCCTTGGTGAAATCCCCGCTCTCGTCCTTGCGTCCCGGCCCGAGCAAATGGCGCACGCCCTCGACGCCCAATCGGTCAAGCTTGTCGATCGCGCGCAGAACCGTGAGGCGCCTGCCGGCGTTTTCATAGCCGCCAAGGCCGATGGATTCGAGGACGCCGTCGAGAATTTTGCGGCTGTTGACCTTGACCACGTAGGCGCCGCGCGGGATGCCCAGCGCCTCCATCGTGTCCGCCGCCATCATGCAGATTTCCGCGTCGGCCGCGGGCGAGGCCGAACCTACCGTATCGGCGTCGCACTGCATGAACTGGCGGAAGCGGCCGGGGCCGGGCTTCTCGTTGCGGAACACGTAGCCGTGGCGGTAGGAGCGGTAGGGCTTGGGCAGCGCGTCGAAATTTGCCGCGACATGGCGCGCGAGCGGCGCGGTGAGGTCGTAGCGCAGCGAGAGCCATTGCTCGTCGTCGTCCTGGAACGAAAACACGCCCGCGTTCGGCCGGTCCTGGTCTGGCAGGAATTTTCCCAGCGCCTCGGTATATTCGATCGCCGGTGTTTCCACCGGCTCGAAACCGTAGCGCTCATAGACCACGCGGATCTTGTCCAGCATGACGCGCGTCGCGGCGATTTCCGCCGGGCCGCGATCATCGAGGCCGCGCGGAAGCCGCGCGCTGAGCCGGTTCTGCTTTTCGTCGGCGTTCACGGCAAATTGGTAACGTATGGCCGCCGCCGCCGCAAGGCGAACGCGAATTGCTCAATCATCATGGCAGCCGCCATTGTGCTCATGCGGGAAATGGCGCACCCGGTCGCCGGCACCAAACGCGCGATGCCACCTATGCTCGCCGCGCCCTGGTTTCGCCGCGCCAGCGGCCTATATGCTGCAGTGGTGCGACTCGAACAGACGGTTCGCATCCGTTTGGACTGGTCGCACCGCGGATTCGATACACGGGCGGTCCGACCCCGACATTTGCGATTCAACCTTCGGCGTCAGACCAATAGGGGACTATGCCGGCCGGCGACCGCAGCGCGGTTTCGCCGGCGCGGGACACGGAACCACATGGCCATTCGCCGCATCGCGTTCCTCCTGGTCTGCATTGCCGTCGCTGCCGGCGCAGCATGGTGGGCCCTCGGGCGCGGCACGCCGGTAACCGTGGCGGCGGTTGTGCGCGGCACCGCCGCCGAGATCGTCTATGCCACCGGCGTGGTCGAGCCAGTGCGTTGGGCCAAGGTCGCCAGCGTCGTGCGCGAGCGCATCATCGATATCTGCGATTGCGAGGGGCGTGCCGTGGCGGTCGGCGACGTTCTCGCCCGCCTCGACGATCGCGAGCTGCGGGCGCAGCTGCAGGAACACAAGGCGCGCGAGGATTTCGCCAAGCGCGAAGTGGCGCGCCAGACCGAGCTGATCGGCCGTGGCGCATCAACGACCCAGGCGCACGAACGCGTGTCGAGCGAGTTGCGCCAGATTCAGGCGCTCATCTCCGTGCAGATGGAGCGGCTCGACGACTATACGATCACCGCGCCGATGGACGGCGTGGTGCTGCGGCGCGACGGCGAGATCGGCGAATTGGCGGATATCGGCCAGGTGCTGTTTCGCATCGGCGTGCTCAAGCCGCTCCAGGTCGTCGCCGAAGTCAACGAGGAGGATATCCCGCGCGTCGGCGTCGGCCAGGCCGCGCTCTTGCGCACCGACGCCTTCCCGGATGGCGGACTGCGCGGCGCGGTGCGCGAAATCACGCCCATGGGCGACCCGGTGACCAAGACCTATCGCATCCGCATCGCGCTACCTGACGAGACGCCGCTCAAGCCCGGGATGAGCGTCGAGGTCAATATTGTCACGCGCGAGAAATCCGGCGTTCTGCTCATACCTGCCGACGCGTTGCGCGCCAACGCGGTGCATGTCGTCGACGCCGACCGCGCGCGCCGGCGCGCGGTTAAAATTGGCATCCGCGGCAGCCGCGCCATCGAGGTGATTGCGGGCCTGTCGGAGGGCGAGCGCATCGTCGCGCCTGCCATGGCCGATAACGCCGACGATATGCGGGTGCGCGTCATTGGGAACCAGGGCGCGACGCCGTGAATCTCGTCCTCGACATCGCCGTGACACATATTCGCCATCGCGCGCGCCATACGCTAGTGGCCGTCGCCGGCGTCGCCACCGGCGTCGGCTTTTCTGTCATGATGGCGGCGCTGATGCAGGGCTCGCAGGAGGATTTCGTGCGCCAGCTGGTCAACGCCTTGCCGCACATTTCCATCACCGACGAACGCCGCCGCGCGCCGCCGCAACCAGCCGAGAGCGCTTTCGACGCCGCCGAAATCCGCGGCCTCAAACCGGAAGCGCGTCGGCGCGGCATTAAGAACCCGCTCGCCACCATCGCCACGCTTGAAAGCTGGGTGCCGGGCGCGGTCGCGCCCTCGGTCAAGGTCGAAGCCATCCTGCGCTACGCGGCGCGCGACACCGGTGCCAGCATCATCGGCATCGATCCCTACCGCGAAGCGCGCGTGTCGGAACTCGTGACGCAGATGCGCAAGGGCAGCCTCGCCTCACTCTATCGCGCCAACAACGCCATCATTATCGGCGATCGGCTGGCGGAAAAGGTGGGCGCCAAGATCGACGCCAACATGACCGTGCAGACGAGTTCCGGCGTGCGCATCAATGCCTAGGTCGTGGGCATGTTCCATTCCGGCGTGCGTTCGATCGACGAAACCACCGCCTATACGCTGGCGCGCACCGGGCAAATCCTCGCCAAGCAGATCGGCCTCGTCAACGAGCTGCGCGTGCGCGTCGCCGATCCGCTCGCCGCCCGCGATGTCGCGGCGCGGATCGAAAGCCAGACCGGCTACAAGGCGATCGCCTGGCAAGAGGCGCACGAGGACCTACTCAACGCGCTCGTGATCCGCAATATCATCATGTACACGGTCGTTGGCGCCATCTTGCTGGTGGCGAGTTTCGGCACCTACAATATTATTTCGACCATCACCCATGAAAAGGCGCGCGACATCGCCATCATGAAATCGCTCGGCTTGCGCGAGCACACGGTTCGCGGAATTTTCGTGCTCGAGGCCGTCATGATCGGCATGGCCGGTGCCATTGCCGGCTTCGCGCTTGGTTACGCGCTTTGTCTTGCACTTGGTCAAATCGAGATCAGGAATCCGTTCACCGACATGACTCGGCTGCCCATCGTCTATAGCCCGCTGCACTACGCCATTGCCATGGCAGTGGCGCTCCTCTCGTCGCTGGCGGCGGGCTATTCCCCGGCGCGCTAGGCCGCGCGCGCTCACCCAGTCGATATCATCCGGGGCGCGACGTGAGCGCGGGCGGCGCCGATGCGCGCGATGGTACGCCCCCCTTGATCGAGGCGCGCGGCGTGACCCGCATCCTTCCAGGCATCGTGCCGACGACGCTGGTGCGCGATATCGATCTCGTCATCGGCGGCAACGAGTTCCTCGCCGTTACCGGGCCGTCCGGGTCGGGCAAGTCTTCGCTCCTCTACCTGCTCGGCTTGCTCGACCTTCCGACGCAAGGCGAGGTTCTCATCCGCGGTCGCGCGACCACGGACATGGGCGAGGAGGAGCGCGCGCGAACGCGCCTTACCATGCTTGGCTTCGTCTTCCAGTTCCATTTCCTGCTGCCCGAATTCACCATTCGTGAGAACGTCATGCTGCCGATGCGCGCGCTTGGCCGGCTACCGAAGCGCGCCATGCGCGAGCGCGCCGACGCGCTCTTGGCGGCGCTCGGGCTTGCCGACCATCTGGGCAAGCGGCCGGAACAGCTCTCCGGCGGCCAGCGCCAGCGCGTTGCGGTCGCGCGCGCGCTGGCCAACGATCCCCCCGTCGTGCTCGCCGACGAGCCGACCGGCTCGCTCGATTCCAAGGCCAGCGAACAGGTTTTCCACAACCTACGCGAACTCGTCGATCTGCACGGCAAGACGGTCGTTGCCGTCACCCACGACCTGGACCTCGCCTCGCGCATGGACCGGCGCATTCACCTCATCGATGGCGGCATCGTGTCGGACGCCGCGGCGACGCTACCGGCTAGAGCCTGACCGGGCGCGCGGATTTTCTTAATCGGCCGTGCTGATCGCTTGCGCCGGCGATCAAGGTCGTCGACAGTAGCCATGGGGCCGGCGAATCACGCCGACGGGCGCGAGCGCGGCCAACGCGAGATCGCCAATGGTGCGCATCAGCACGATCTTCATTGCCATCTGCATGGTCATTATTTCGGCGTCCTGCGGCTTGGTGCTCTATCTGACGATGGGAATAGGCGGCGTCGAATCCGCGCTCGTGGCGATCGGCGTGCTCAGCGGGCTGGCGGTATTCAACGCCGCCTCGACCCGGTTGCGCGACCGCTCCGACGTGAGCGGCAAGATCGCCGATCTTTCGCGTGGCACCAGCGACTTGGCGCGCCAATTAGCCGAATTCGGCCGGCGTCTGGCAATGGTCGAGGCGGAGGTCAACAAGGTCGTGCATGGCGCGCAGACGGCGTCGCCACCATTGGCGGAAATTGGCGAGTTGGGCGCCTTGGTGCGGGAACTGGCGGTCACCGTGGCGGCCCATGACGGTCAGCTCGGCGACCTGGCGCTCGCCAAGCCGCCAGCCTCCACCCTCGCCGCGCTGCCCGCGGCCGAGCTTGCAACGGAAGCCATGGGCGATGTCGCCGCGGTCATCGACGACGTTCCCGTGGCGCCGGCCGCAGTCGGCGCCGGTGGTCCATTCAAGGGCATGCGGCGCGACGCGGTCGTCGCGCTCTTGCAAAAGGCCGTCGAGGCCAATCGTATCGAGCTGCACCTACAGCCGGTCGTTTCGTTGCCGCAGCGCAAGGTGCGGTTCTACGAGGCGCTGGGAAGGCTGCGCGGCGAGAGCGGCGACTTACTGCTAGCTGCCGACTTCTTGCCATTCGCGGAAGCAGCGGGGCTAATGCCCAGGATCGACAACATCATGCTGTTCCGCTGTGTGCAGGTGGTGCGCCGGCTGCTGTCGAAGAACCGAGACGTCAGCCTGTTCTGCAATATTTCCGGGTCAACGCTCACCGATTCGCAGTTGTTTTCCCAGTTTGCCGACTTCATGGCGGCTAATCGGGCGCTGGCTCCCTCGCTGGTGCTCGAATTTACCCAGGCGACCTACCGCGCGCTGCAGCCGGTGGAATCGGAACGTCTGGCCGGCCTGGCGGCGCAGGGATTCCGCTTCTCGATGGATCACGTCGTCGACCTGCGGCTCGACCCGCGCGAGTTTGCCGATCGCGGGTTTCGCTTTATCAAGGTTCCTGCCGATTTGCTCCTTGGCAACGCCATGTCGAGCAATATCCATCCTGCGGATCTTTCCGGCCTGCTAGGCCGATCCGGGATCGAACTGATCGTGGAACGCATCGAAAGCGAAACGGCGGTCGTTGACCTGCTCGACTACGACGTTCGCTTTGGCCAGGGCTTCCTGTTTTCGCCGCCGCGCCCGGTGCGCCCGGAGGCGGTGCCGGCGAGGCCGGATCGGGTCGAAAACGCGGCCGCGCCGGCAACAATGGCGCCGGCATCGCGCGACGTGACCGCGACGGCTGCGGATTCGCGCTCGAGCGGCGGCGCGCGCATGCTTGCCCGCGCGCGTCTCACGCGCGGGAGCGCTGCATCCGGGTGAGTGGGCGCTCCCGCAAAAATTGAATAGCTACTGCCACGATGTCCAGCAGGGTGATCGCAGGCGGGATCGGCGGATTGCGGGTTGGGCCAATGTCGCCGCCTCCCACCGATACCGCATCGGCGCAATGTTCACGGGTGGTCTTCCCGTCAATCCAGTTTTTGCTGTGCGGGATAGCGCAAAGCGCCGCATGACGACGTAAGAAATCTTGCGAAAACCAGTTCCCACTTTCGCCACTCATGTTCTAAAAGCGGCCGGGCATGCGCGGTAACGAATCATTGTTTATCGAACATCTTTCGCGGTTGGCGCCGGCGTATGATGTCATCCTGTCCGACGTATGGGGTGTCATCCACAATGGCGTGGAGGCGTTCCCGCAAGCCTGCGACGCGCTCGCGCGTTTTCGCGCCAATGGCGGTACCGTCATCCTCATCACCAACGCGCCGCGGCCGAGCCCGGACATTGCGCAAATGCTGCGCCGGCTCGCCGTGCCACCGTCCACCTATGACGGCATCGCAAGTTCAGGCGACCTCACACGCGACCTTGTCGTGGCACGCGCGCGAATGCGCGTCTTTCATCTTGGGCCGGAACGCGACCGGTCAATTTTTTCCGGACTTGACGTGAATTTCGCACCCGCAGAAACGGCCGATTACGCCATTTGCTCGGGGCTGTTGGATGACGAGACCGAAACGCCGGAGGATTACCGCGCATTGCTCGGGCGCATGCGCGGGCAAGGGTTGAGCATGATTTGCGCCAATCCCGATATCGTCGTCGAGCGCGGCGACCGGCTCGTTTATTGCGCCGGCGCGCTGGCTGAACTCTACAGCTCGCTCGGCGGCGACGTGTTTTATGCCGGCAAACCGCACCGCCCGATCTACGAACTGGCCTTGGCGCGCGCAGCGGCGGCGCGCGGGGAGGCGACCGCGCTTGCGCGCGTGTTGGCGATCGGCGATTCGGTGCGCACGGACCTGGCCGGCGCGCGGCGACTGGGCGTCGATTGCGTATTTGTCACCGGCGGAATTCATGCCGCCGAGTTCGACCCAGGCTTGCGCACGCAAGCGTCCATGGCCGCGTTCTTCGGGCCCGCCGGCAGTTTTCCGGCCGCGCTTATGGCGCGCCTGTCCTGGTAAGCGCGCCATAAGCGCGGCGATAGGGCCGGGCTGACCGCGGCGGCCACCAATTGCAATGCCGTCCACGTCGCGGTCCGACGCCACGTCGCGCTTTCAGGGGAAGAGGGCGTCGACCTCGTCCTGCGGCGATTTCGCCGCTTGGGTCTTGCCTCCGCTTCCCGCCAACAGCGTATCGACACTGGACTGGTCAATACCGTGGCCGGCGAGCTGCGGACCATTGAGCAGCAGGCGTTGCCTGCGCTCGTCGCGGCTGCGTTCGGTGTCGCTCATGAATCCGTCCAGGTCCTTGGCCTGCATCACGCTTGCGAAGCGCGCCACGCGTTCCTCGATGTGCTGGAGCGTTTCGACGACCTTCGCGATGCGCTGCCCAGTGAGATCCTGGAACGAGCACGCTTCGAAAATGACAAGCATCTTTTCTTCGACGAGCGCCTTATATGCGGCCGGATCCTTGGCATTGGCGGCCATGAGGGCCTCGGCACATTCCATGATGGTATTGGACGCAGTCTCGGTCGCCTGGACTATGGCGCTAAGTTCGAGGCCGGCGGCCGGAATGCGGTTTTCCTTGAGTTCATTCGCTCGCAGCGCGCCCATTTCCTTCTTCATCGTCTCAATATAGCCCGCGATCTCGCGCAATTCGCGGTAGACCGTCCAGTCCATTGATCGAAAAAAGCCCTGCAACGACTCCGCCGATATTTCCGCCAATCGGATGATGTCGCCGAACGTGACGTTCTCGCGTTTCTCCTTGAGGAAGCCGATGAGGGTTTCGAAATGCTGCGCGTTGCCGCTTGTCATGGCGGGTCCCCTGTCTCCGATGCCTGCCACATGCAGGCCATGCCCACCAAGCGCGCGAACCCGTCCGGCGGACCGTGGTCACACAGACAAGCGCGCGCCGTATTCAAGCCGACCGCACCCGCGATCCGCTCAACCGATCCCCGAATTCCGGCATGCGCCGGCCAAACGGGCTCAAGATCGCGCCCCCCGGGCGTACAACGCAAAGCCCAAGACTGAATTTGTGCGTGAAAAGTCTCTGGCTGCGGAAATTGACGCGTTCTCCCGGAAGGCAACTGATATCGGCGTTGCCGCAAGACGCGCATGTGCCTGATTGTGACGCATTTTCTGACGGCGAACCGGCGCCCCATCTTCCCTGATTTTCGCTAGTCGGCGAAAACCGCTTCGATTTTGGATTGCAACGTCTGCGCGTTGAACGGCTTGACGATATAGTTGTTCACGCCCGCCTTCTTGGCCGCGATCACGTTTTCGGTCTTGGATTCGGCGGTGACCATGATGAACGGCGTCTTGGTCAGCCCGGGGTCGCCGCGGACCTCCTTGAGCAGCTCATAACCGGTCATCGGTTCCATGTTCCAGTCTGAGATCACCAGACCATATTTTTTCTCGCGCATCTTGCCGAGCGCAGCGGATCCGTCGGCCGCATCGTCAATGTCCTGAAAGCCGATTTGCTTAAGGAGATTGCGGATAATCCTGATCATCGTGTTGTAGTCATCGACCACGAGGACCGGCATCGAGAGATCGAGCGCCATTGCTTCTGCTCCGTTACCCATCACCTAGGGAGCGCGTTCTACGCTCCGTGTCGTTGCTTCGACCATTTCGAGCGGACAGGTCCCACCATCCGGGCAAGAACCCAGACCCTCCCCAGTAGTTTCGAGACTAGCATCCGCGATTGAATTTCCGGTTAACCGCCGCAGGCGCGCGAAATTCCAGGGTCGGTGGCACGCTGTCGCGCGAACCGCAGGCCCTTGTGCCGCGGCGATTTACGCGATCCCGCGCAATACCGCCATATCGAACGTCGTCGCCACCGCACCCGCGGTCGCGCGGATGGACGGGCTGCGATGGATGTCGCCGCAACGGGGCGCGTGCCACCCACGCGTGCGATCGCAAGATGCGCGGATGCCAGAATTTTTCGTTAACCCTAATTCATGGTTGCGTGGCGTGGGAGGTGTCGGGGAAGGGTGTGTTGTCGTCGGCTTTGCGATGCCCCGGCTTGACTTTCGGCCGGCGCGAACGGCACGGTCAGGAACCTTGTTCACCAACATGTCATGACCGTCCAGGATCACGATCCACAACAATTCATCCTCGTGCGCGATGCCGTCGCCGATCCCGGCGCGCTGCGCGGGACCGTGATCGCGCTTGGCAATTTCGACGGCGTGCATCGCGGCCACCGCGCCGTTATCGGCACCGCGATCACGCGCGCCCGCGCGCTTGGCGCGCCGGCCGCGGTCATGACTTTCGAGCCGCATCCGCGCGCCTATTTCAAGCCTGATGAACCATTGTTTCGGCTCACCGACGACGCCAACAAGCTGCGCCTCTTGGCGATGACGGGGCTCGATGGCACGGTCGTCATGACCTTCGATGCCGACCTCGCCGCGATGACCGCTACGGATTTCGTTCGTCGGGTGCTTGTTGGCGCGTTGCAGGTCCGCGGCGTGGTCGTGGGATTCAATTTTCACTTCGGCCACAACCGTGCCGGCACGCCGGAATTCCTGCGCGCGCAGGGAAAGGCGCATGGGTTTTCCGTCGATATCGTTCCCGCGCATGTCGATAATGGCCAGGTTGTTTCCTCCGGGCCGATCCGTGCCGCGCTCGCCGAAGGCGATGTTTCCGCCGCTGCGGCGCTGTTGGGCTATCCGTGGTTCGTCACCGGTGACGTGGTGCAGGGCGACCGGCGCGGCCGCGACCTTGGTTTTCCGACCGCCAACCTGCGCCTCGATCCCGCCTGCGGCTTACGTCACGGCATTTATGCCGTCCGCGCCACGGTCGGCGGCAAGCGCCATGATGGCGTCGCCAGTTTCGGCCGGCGCCCGATGTTTGATACCGGCGCGGTGCTGCTCGAGGTCTTTCTGTTCGATTTTTCGGCCGATATATACGGCCAGGCGATCGATGTGGCGTTCGTCGCATGGATCCGGCCGGAGATGCATTTCGACACGATCGAGGACCTCGTGCGCCGCATGCAGGAGGACACGCGCATCGCCCTCGCCATGCTGGCGCGCGCGCCCGCGGCCGTTCCACCGGTCGAAGGCCAACGCGATAACCGGCGCGATGGCCATTGACGGCGCGCGAGATTCGGGAGCATGGCGCGCGGCAATCGCATCGTAGGATGCCCGCCGCTTGCTCTGCGCGCCAGCCTCGTTTGCGAATAGAAATTGGGCATCTTCGGAAGCGCGCTTGCCGGCGGATTAGCCGAAGGCAGCCTGTGGGCCCAGTGCGGCGGCTATGGCGTCGCCACCCTCGTTGCGATGATCGTTGTGCGCGGCGGGTGCCCTGGCGGATTTTGCCTCGGCGCCGCTCGCCCGGCGGCAACCGCGCGGCGCGTGCCGCGGCGGTGCCCTGCGGGCCATGACGCCAACCTTTCTACTGGCCCCTCCCCGGCAGTCGGACGACGCCAATCATCGATTTGCGGTTCTGACCGAACGCGACTCGCGGCCATTGACTGGGGCTGCGGTTGCCTGGCAACCGCGCGGCCTGCTAGAGGATGATTGCGAAAAGTGGGACCCGGTTTTTTTTTGGAAAAGATCATGCTCGAACAAAAGGCTGGACCCGTCGGACGATCAAAAAGGAAGCGATACGGCTCCAGTAAGCGCGGCCATGGGCGGTAAGAAGATCGACGAACGCGACTATTCGGACACGCTGTTCCTGCCGCAGACGGATTTTCCGATGCGCGCGGGGCTGCCGCAGAAAGAGCCGGGTATCCTCGCGCATTGGGAAAAGCTGCGGCTCTACCAGCGGCTGCGAGAGCAGGCGCGCGGACGCCCGCGCTTCATCCTGCACGACGGTCCTCCTTATGCGAATGGCGATATTCACACCGGAACCGCGCTTAACAAGATCCTCAAGGACGTCGTCACGCGCAGCCAGCAGATGCTTGGCTATGACGCAAATTACGTGCCCGGCTGGGATTGCCACGGACTGCCGATCGAATGGAAGGTCGAGGAGGAGTATCGCGCCAAGGGCAAGAGCAAGGATGCCGTGCCCGTCGTGGAATTCCGCCGCGAATGCCGCGCCTTCGCGGAGCACTGGATTGGCGTTCAGATGGCCCAGTTCCGGCGCCTCGGCGTCGAGGGCGATTGGGGGGGCTACTATTCGACCATGGCATTTGCCGCCGAAGCTCAGATCGCGTGCGAGATCATGAAATTCGTGGCCAATGGAACGCTCTATCGCGGTTCCAAGCCCGTGATGTGGTCGGTCGTCGAGAAGACCGCGTTGGCGGAAGCTGAAATCGAATACGACGACTACATCAGCGACCAGATTTGGGTGAAGTTTCCGATCCGCCTGTTAGGCGGCGCGCGAACCATGCCGGCTGCGCAAAACGCGGCAATCGTCATTTGGACGACGACGCCATGGACGCTGCCGGGAAACCGCGCCATCAGCTTTTCGGCCGCGATCGCCTACGGGCTGTATGAAGTCACCGAGGCGCCGGAGGGCAACTGGGCGCGGCGCGGGGACTTGCTCATTCTTGCCGACCGGCTCGCCGACGAGGTCATGGCGGCGGCAAAAGTCACGGCGTTCAAGAAAGTCGCGGACGTCCCCGCCGCGAGCCTTTACGGCGGATTGTGCTGGCATCCGCTATCGCGCCGGCTGGACGATACGCCTTACGGCTTCGCCGTGCCATTGCTGGACGGCGACCACGTTAGCGACGACGCCGGCACCGGTTTCGTGCATACCGCGCCGGGGCACGGGCTCGAGGATTTCGACATCTGGAGCGACAACGCGCCGGAACTGGAAAGGCGCGGCATCAGCGTCGCCATACCCTATACGGTCGACGCCGACGGCCATTTCACCGATCAGGCGCCCGGGTTCACCGGCAAGCGCGTTCTCACCGAAAATGGCGAGAAGGGCGATGCCAATGAGGCGGTGATCAAGGCGCTTGTCGAGGCCGACATGCTCATCGCGCGTTCGCGGCTCAAGCATCAATACCCGCATTCCTGGCGATCCAAGAAGCCCGTGATCTTTCGCAATACGCCGCAATGGTTCATCGCCATGGATCGCCCGATCCATGACGGCGGCGTGCGCGACGGCTTCACGCTGCGCAATCGCGCACTTGCCGCTATCGCGGAGACGCGTTGGGTGCCGCCGGCGGGTGAGAACCGCATCACCGCAATGATCGAAAGCCGGCCGGACTGGGTCATTTCGCGCCAGCGCGCCTGGGGCGTGCCGATCAGCATATTCGTGCGCGGAACAAGCGACGCGAACGTCGAAATCCTGCGCGACGCGCGTGTCAACAGCCGCATTATCGAGGCCTTCGAGGTGGAGGGTACCGACGCTTGGTACGCGTCGGGCGCGCGCGAGCGTTTCCTGGCCGAGCGCGCCGGCGAGGATTGGGAGAAAGTCGACGATATTCTCGACGTCTGGTTTGATTCCGGCGCCACGCATTCCTATACGCTGGAAGCGCGCGCCGACCTCAAGGTCAGGCGCGCTCGCGACGGCGGCGGCGACGTCGTCATGTACCTCGAAGGCTCCGACCAGCACCGCGGCTGGTTTCATTCCTCGCTGCTCGAAAGCTGCGGCACGCGAGGTATCGCGCCCTATGACGTCGTGCTCACGCATGGTTTCGTGCTCGATGAGAACGGGCATAAGATGTCCAAATCGCTTGGCAACACCATCGCGCCGCAGGACGTGATCAAGCAGTCGGGCGCCGACATATTGCGCATGTGGGTCTGCGCGTCCGACCACGCCGACGACATGCGCATCGGCGCGGAAATCCTCAAGACGACGATCGAGACCTATCGCAAGCTACGCAACACGATCCGCTGGATGCTCGGCAACCTCTCGCATTTGCGCGAAGAGGACCGTGTGGCGCCGGAGCGAATGCCGGAACTTGACCGCCTCATGCTGCACCGGCTGAGCGAACTCGATACGCTCGTGCGCCAGTGCTACCGCGATTTCGATCACAAGCGCATCTTTGCCGCGCTCAACAACTTCATGACCGTCGATCTTTCGGCGTTCTATTTCGACATTCGCAAGGATGCGCTCTATTGCGACCCGCCGTCCGCACTGCGGCGCTTGTCCTGCCTTACCGTGCTTGATCAATTATTCCGCTACACGGCGTTGTGGCTTGCGCCCATGTTGCCGTTTTCTGCGGAAGAAGCCTGGCTGGCGCGCTATCAGGACGCGGATTCGTCCGTGCACCTGGAGCCGTTTCCCGATGTTCCACCGTCATGGCGTGCGGACGCGCTGGCGGAGAAATGGCGCAAGGTGCGCGAGGTTCGCCGCGTGGTCACGGGCGCGCTGGAACGCGAGCGCGCCGGCAAGCGCATCGGATCCTCGCTCGAGGCCGCGCCGATCATTCATGTCGCCGACACCGACCGGTTTGGCGCGCTCGTCGATATTGACCTCGCCGAGATCTGCATCACGTCGTCGGCGACGCTGGTGCAAGGCGAGGGGCCACCGGACGCGTTCCGCCTTGAAGAGGTGCGCGGCGTTGCCGTTGCCCCGGCGTTGGCGACCGGGCGCAAATGCGCGCGCTCATGGAAAATTCTCCCCTCCGTCGGCACCGACCGGGATTATCCCGACGTATCGCCGCGCGACGCGCAGGCGCTGCGCGAATGGAAGGCGCTGCGGCCGGTCGCGGAGCGGGCATGAGCCGTGCCGCCTACTTTGTCGGACCGCATACCGGCATCGGGCTGGGCGCGGCCGTTGCAACGGCCGCTATCGACCAGGCCGCCAAACTGTGGCTGCTGTTCGTGTTCGACCTTGCCGCGCGCGGGCGGGTGACGATCACGCCGTTCATGGATCTCGTCCTGGTCTGGAACACGGGCATCAGCTACGGCCTGTTTCAGCAAGATACGGTCCTAGGCCAATGGGGGCTGCTGGCGGTCAAAATCGTGGCGGTGACATTGCTTTGGATGTGGCTCGCGCGCGCCGGGTCGGCGCTCTGCGCACTGGCGCTCGGCCTGATCATCGGTGGCGGCCTTGGTAATGGAATCGACCGCTTGGCCCATGGCGCCGTTGCGGATTATGTGCTGCTGCACGTCACCGCTGCCGGCATGGACCTGCGTTGGTACGTGTTCAATATTGCCGACGCGGGGGTCGTTGTCGGCGTTGCCCTGCTGCTGTATGATTCCGTCTTCGGCGGCGATGCCGCAAAAGCGCCCTGATTAGCGCTATAGCGTTAGGCCCGGGGCGCATTGAGGAATTTGGAAGTCTGGCTTTGCGTTGGAAAGCCCTCCAGCGTTAAGATCGGCCGCTCACGTGGGACATGCGGGATTCCGCCGCGCTGGCGCAGATCGACGTTGAGTTTTGGCGATCATGGGCGTCCCGCGCAAGGCTGCGGGCGGCGATGGACGATCCGAGGGGCGGCGGAATAGGGCGAGGACGGGTAAGGGCCATGGCATGTCTGGATCGGCGCTACCGCAGGTTTTGCCACGCCGCCTTGTTGGCGGTGGGGCTTGCCATGATGCTTGCGGCTAGTCCCGGGAGCGCGTTGGCTGAAGACGACGAGGACGAATGGATCGACACGCGCATATTGCGTGGCATTCTCAAGGGCGTCGGCCTGCGTCGCGGCGATGAGGCGGGCATTGATTATCGCGAACGCTCACCGCTCGTGGTCCCACCCTCACGCAGTCTTCCGCCACCGGAATCGGCGAATGTTGCGGCGCAAAATCCGGCATGGCCAGTTGATGCCGACGTGCAGCGGCGCAAGCAGGCCTCCGCCAAGCGGCGCCGTGGCCGCGCGAACGGCATGTCGGAAATCGAGGCCGAGTCCTATCCATTGCCGGCTAGTCAATTGTCCAAGCGCGGTCCCGCGGGCAGTGGCCAATATCCGACGCGCACGACCGAGCAGGGCACGGATCAGTCGAGCCAGGCGGAATTGAAGTCGGTCCGCAATCTGTTTACCTGGACGCGCATGTTCGGCGGCAGCAAGGACGAGAGCGTGCCGTTCACCGGCGAGCCCGACCGCACGATATTGACCCAGCCGCCGCCGGGCTATCAGACGCCGTCGCCGAGCTATCCCTATGGCTTGGGCAAGCCGAGTGTCGCCGAGAACAAGCCCGCGACCATTGAGGACCGTGCCGCGCGCGAAGAGCGATGAGCGGCGCGGATCGCGACCCGGCCTGCGCGGTCGTGCCGGCCGCGGGCGTCCAAGCAATGCGTTTGTGGTTGGCAGACGTCAGCTTTGGTGAGCGGACGTCAGTCGGGTTCGCCAAGCCGCGCCGACGTGGTGTCGGATAGGCGCTGGCGAACAGAGAGTGGAACATAATGGCGGCATTGCTGAGCGGCGCGCTAATCGCCCTGACCTTGCTTGCGTCGGTTATTTCCGGCGCCGCTGCCGAGAAGGCCAAGGTCGCGCACTTTGCCCTGTCCAATGGCCTTGACGTCGTGGTGATACCGGACCGGCGCGCGCCCATCGTCACGCATATGATCTGGTACAAGGTCGGCTCCGCCGATGAGCCGTGGGGCAAATCGGGGATCGCGCATTTCCTCGAACACCTTATGTTCAAGGGCACGGAAAAGAATCCCTCCGGGCGATTTTCCAAGACCCTGGCGGCATTCGGCGGCGTCGAGAACGCGTTCACATCGAACGACTATACCGGCTACTACCAGCGCGCCGCGCGCGAGCATCTCGAAGCGCTGATGGCGTTCGAGGCGGACCGCATGACCGGGCTCGTGCTGACCGACAGCGTGGTTGGCCCTGAACTCAACGTCGTTCTCGAGGAGCAGAACACGCGCGTCGCGAATAATCCGGCGGCGCGCCTCGGCGAGGACGTCGCGGCCGCTTTGTTTCTCAACCACACCTATGGACGTCCGGTCATCGGCTGGCGTCACGAGATCGAAAAACTTAACCGCGAGGATGCACTTGACTTTTATCGGCGCTTCTACGCGCCGAATAACGCCATTGTCGTGGTCGCCGGCGACGTGACCGAGGAGGTCGTGCGCGATATCGCGGAGCGGACCTATGGCAAGATCGCGCGCCGCGCCGACCTCAAGCCACGCCAGCGCCCGCAGGAGCCCGAGCAGCGCAGCGTGCGCCAGGTTACCTTGTCTGATCCGCAGGTCGCTCAGCCGAGCCTGCAACGCAGTTACCTCGTGCCGTCCTATTCGACCGCCAAGCCCGGCGCGGCGGAGGCAATCGAAGTGCTGGCGCATATTCTCGGCGGCGGCTCCAACAGCCGGCTCTACCGGACGCTTGTCGCCGAGACCGGCATCGCCACCAACGCCGGCGGTTGGTACCAGGGTACGGCGCTCGACATGACCAAGCTCGGCATCTACGCAACCCCGCGGCCGGGCGTCACGCTGGCGCAGCTTGAAACGCAGGTCGATGCTGTGATCGCGAAGCTCATCGCCGACGGCATCACGTCGCAGGAACTCGAGCGCACCAAGCTGCGGTTGATTGCGGACGCTGTCTATGCGCAAGACAACCAGTCATCGATGGCGCGCTGGTACGGCGCGGCGCTGGCGACCGGCGCGACCGTGGAAGAGGTCAGCGCCTGGCCGGATCGGATTCGATCCGTGACCGCGCCGGCGGTCGAGGCGGCCGCGCGCCAGTGGCTCGACCGGCGGCGATCGGTGACGGGATATCTGACCAATGACGCCGTCAAGCGCGAGGAGAAACGCTCGTGAATATGCCCGCCGCCGCATCCCTGCGCATCGGCCTTGCCGCCGCCGCCGTCCTCGCGGCGGCTGTTTGCGCTCCGGCGATGCATATCGAGCGCGTCGTCAGCCCGGGCGGCATCGAGGCATGGCTGGTACGCGCGCCATCCTCGCCGCAGATTTCCTTCGAGTTCGCGTTTCGCGGCGGCGCCAATCAGGATCCCGTCGATAAGGCCGGCGTGGCCAGCATGGTCGCGGCGCTGCTCGACGAGGGTGCCGGCGACATCGATTCGCGGCATTTTCGCGAGCGGCTCGAGGACAAGGCCATCGAAATCAGCTTCCGCGCCGGGCGCGACCATCTCAGCGGTTCGCTCAAGACGCTGCGCGAAAACAGCGACGAGGCCTTCGACCTGTTGCGCCTCTCGCTGACCGCGCCACGCTTCGACTTGGCCGATGTCGAACGCATCCGCAGCCAAATGTTGTCTGGCCTGCGGCGCGAGACAACGAGCCCCAACGACATCGCCTCGCGCCGCTGGTGGGCAACGGCTTTCGCCGGCCACCCCTATGGACGCGCGGTCAAGGGAACGCTCGATACGGTTGCCGCGATCACCGGTGATGACCTGCGGACCTACGCACGGCGGGTGCTCGCGCGCGGTGCGCTCAAGGTCGGCGTTGTTGGCGATATCGCGCCGGCCGAACTCGCCGCGGTTCTCGATCGCGTGTTTGGATCATTGCCGGCCGCGCCCGCGTTGAGCGATATCGCGCCGACGCGGCCGAAGGGCCTGGGCAGCCGCATTGTCGTCGATCTCGACGTGCCGCAAGCGGTTGTCATCGTGGGCGGCGCGGGCATCGCGCGCAAGGATCCGGACTTCATGGCCGCCTTTATCGTCAATCACATCCTTGGCGGCGGCTCCTTCTCATCGCGCCTTTATCGCGAGGTGCGCGAGGAGCGCGGTCTTGCCTATTCGGTCTATTCGACCCTGGTGCCGCTCGACTATGCGTCGCTGTTCATGAGTACGACCGCGACCCGCAAGGAACAGGCGGGACAGACGCTCGACGTGGTGGAGCAACAAATCAAGCGTCTGGCGCAGGAAGGGCCGACCGAGGATGAACTCGGCAAGGCGAAATCCTACCTGAAAGGCTCCTATGCCCTGCGCTTCGACACGTCGGGCAATATCGCGAGTCAACTCGTAGCCGTCCAGTTCGAGGACCTTGGCATCGATTATATTGCCCGGCGCAATGATCTTGTCGATGCGGTGACACTTGCCGATGTGCGGCGCATCGCAAAGCGCCTGCTCGATGGTGGTCTCCTCGTCACCGTCGTGGGGCGGCCGCAAGGTGTGGAAGGCAAGGGCGGCTGAGGTCAATCGCCTCGACATCGCGCGATCGGTGACGGCACCGCGCAATTCACCTTTTCCGGCGGTGCTGAAATCATCCCCATGTATTTGTCGATTTTCTCGGTGAACCGGTCCCGGCCGCGGCGGAAAAATGCTTTAACAGTCGCGCGTTCGCGGTCCATTGCGGTGGCGATGCTTCGCCGGGGGATATTGCTTGGCGCTCGTGCAATCCGTTGACAGCGCGTTGGCCGAGAACGTCGGGTCGCACGGCGTGGATGCGCATGAATTTGGCGGCGCGCTGGCGCGCGCCGAGCCGGCGCTCGCGGATATCCGCCAGCGACATGCCGACGCCAGTCTGCCGCTGCTGCGCTTGCCCGCGACGCGCGATGACCTGGCAATTATCACGCAGGCGGCGCGCGCTATCACGGCTGGCGCGCGCGACATCGTCTTTCTTGGAACCGGCGGTTCTAGTCTCGGCGGGCAAACGCTGGCGCAGATTTCCGGCCATGGCGTCGCCGGTCTCGGCATGCTGCGCGACGGCGCGCGCCTGCATTTCATGGACAATCTCGATCCCGATACATTTGCCGCGATCCTGCAACGGCTGCCGCTGGCGACAACCCGCTTTGTCGCGATCTCGAAATCTGGCGGCACCGCGGAAACGCTCATGCAGACGATTGCGGCTCTGAGCGCGCTCAAGGCCGCGCCGCCAGGGGCGCCTGCCGTTGCGCGCATGCTTGGCATCACGGAGCCGGCGCGCTCCGGCACGCGAAACGGCTTGCGCGACCTTCTCGCTGCCCATGATGTGCCGGTGCTCGACCACGATCCGCGCGTCGGTGGGCGTTTCTCCGTGCTCGCCAATGTCGGGCTATTGCCGGCGGCCATCGCCGGCCTCGATATAGCGGCGGTGCGCGCCGGCGCGGCGCGGGCGTTGGCACCGATTCTGGCCGGCAAGCCCGCCGCCGAAGTTCCCGCCGCCATTGGCGCCGCCCTGGCCGTCGCGGCGGCCGAGACGCGTGCGAAGTCGGTCGCGGTGACGATGGCCTATAGCGATCGACTTGAGCGGTTCACGCGCTGGTACGTGCAGCTGTGGGCCGAAAGCCTTGGCAAAGACGGCAGAGGCACGACGCCGATCGCGGCGCTCGGTCCGGTCGATCAGCACAGCCAGCTTCAGCTCTTCATCGCCGGCCCGCGTGACAAGCTGTTCACGGTGATCACGACCGGGACCGCCGGCCGTGGACCACGCGTGGACGCGGAGCTTGCCGCGTGCGCCGGCGCACCGGCACTGGGCGGCAAGCACATCGGCGATCTTGTCGCCGCGCAAGGGCGCGCGACCACGGACACGCTCGCGCGCAACGGCTGTCCGGTGCGAACCTTGCATATCGATCGCGTTGACGAGGCAAGCGTCGGCGAGCTCTTGATGCATTTCATGTTGGAAACGGTCATTGCGGCAAGACTCCTCGGCGTCGACGCTTTCGATCAGCCTGCCGTGGAGGAGGGCAAGCTCCTGGCCAAGGCGTATCTTACCGCCGGCTGACGGCGGCAATTGGCGGCATTTGGCGGTATGGACCATGGCCGTGATCCGCGTCACCGACCGCATCAGCATTGATGAGAGCGAGGTCGAGGAGCGTTTCATCCGCGCCTCGGGACCGGGTGGGCAGAATGTCAACAAGCTGTCGACCGCCGTGCAACTGCGTTTCGACGTTCGGCGGTCAAGCTCGCTTCCCGCGGACATACGCGCACGACTGGAACGGCTCGCCGGCCGCAGGTTGACGCGCGACGGCGTCATTGTCATCGCGGCGCAGCGCCATCGCACGCAGGAACGAAATCGGGAGGATGCGCGCGCGCGCTTAGTGGAACTGATCCGCCAGGCGGCGCAGCGGCCGGTGGTGCGCCGTCCAACGCGACCCACCGCCGGTTCGCGCGAACGCCGCATTGAGGCGAAAAAACGTCGCGCCGGCGTCAAGCGATTGCGCCAGAGCGGTCCGACACTAGATTAGCACATGACGATTTCGCGAAATCGGTTCCCACTTTTCGCGATCGTTGCTCTTGCGTAAGTGTGATCATATCCGAAACCCGGCTCCCACTTTTCGCCATCATGCTTTAAGATTTCACTATTCGAATCGGGGTTTCCGATGCCTGTGCGCCAGCTTCCCGAGGCCATCGTCAACCGCATTGCCGCGGGCGAAGTGGTGGAGCGGCCGGCGAGCGTGATCAAGGAACTCGTCGAGAACGCGCTTGACGCAGGCGCGACGCGCATTGACGTGGCGACGGAGGGCGGAGGCCGTCGCTTGATGCGGGTCAGCGACAACGGCTGCGGCATGCCGCAGGGCGACCTCGAATTGGCGGTAGAGCGTCACGCGACGTCGAAGCTCGACGGCGAGGATCTGCTCGAGATCCGTACCTTGGGATTTCGCGGCGAGGCATTGCCGTCGATCGGCGCCGTCGCACGGCTGAAGATTACGACACGTCATGCCGGTGCGGCGCACGCGATGACAATCGCCGTTGACGGTGGCGCCAAATCCACGGTCAAGCCTGCTGCGCTCGGGCAGGGAACGGTCGTCGAGGTGCGCGACCTGTTTTTCGCCACGCCCGCGCGGCTGAAATTCCTCAAGTCCGACCGCAGCGAAACCGAGGCGGTGCGCGAAATCGTGCGCCGGCTTGCCATGAGCCGTCCGGATGTCGCGTTCTCTCTCGCCAACGAGGAGCGCTCGCCGGTCACCTGGGCAGCCGCCTTGCCGGGCGCGCCCGGCCGTCTGGCGCGGCTTGGCGATGTCATGGGGCCGGAATTTCGCGCCAATGCCGTCGAATTCTACGCCGAACGCGAGGGTGTGTCGGTTGCTGGTTTTGCGGGCCTGCCCACCTTCACACGCGCCAATTCGCTTGGGCAATATCCGTTCGTCAATGATCGGCCGGTGCGCGACAAGCTGCTCGTCGGCGCGGTGCGCGCGGCCTATGCCGACTACCTGCCGCGCGATCGCCACCCGGTGCTCGCCGTGTTCATGTCGGTCGGATCGCGCGAGGTCGATGTCAACGTGCACCCGGCCAAGTCGGAGGTCCGCTTCCGCGATCCAGGCCTTGTGCGTGCGTTGCTTGTGCATGCGCTCAAGGAAGCGCTTGCGCGCGATGGCGCACGCGCGGCGACCACCGGCGGAACGGCGACAATTGCGGCCTTTCGCGCGGGCTATGGCGGGCGCGCGGGAAACTTCGACTGGCGCCGCTCGCCGGCGCGCCCGATCGCTCTGGCGGGGAACGCGGCCTTGGGCCTTGACGCGCCCGACGTGGTGCGCCTCGTGTCGCTCGCCGAGGAGCTTGTCCGTTATGGCCTGCTCATCGAAGGTTTCGGCCCTGGCGCGGTCATCGTGCGCGAAACCCCGGCGCCGCTCGGCAACGTCAACGCCATGGCGCTCGTGCGCGACCTGGCCGAGCATGTCGCGGAATGGGACGAGGCGCTGCCGCTCGAACGCCGGCTCATGCACGTCGCAGCGACGATGGCCTGCCACGGCTCGGTCCGCGCCGGCCGCCGCTTGCAGCCGGCGGAGATGAACGCGCTGCTGCGTGAAATGGAACGCACGCCCAATTCCGGGCAGTGCAATCACGGCCGCCCAACCTATGTGGAACTCAAACTTGCCGACATCGAGCGGCTGTTCGCCCGACGATGACCGATCGCCCCAGCGCGCACGCACCGGGGCTTTGAGAAAGGCTCTGACATCGCCGACGTTCCCGCACGAACGGGAAAGGAACAGGTACGCCTATTTCGACCGCGGCCGCTTCAGCCATAGGCCAGCGCTTCGCGGATGACGAGCCGCCCCGCGCGCAACGCGGGGATCGCGGATGCGGCAATGGCGATAACGACGACCAAAGCGAGCCACGACACCAGCGCGGTCGTTGAGACTGTCAAGGCGAGTGGCGTTCGGAACGCGAGCCTGCCGACGATCGATCCGATCGTCGCCGAAAGCGGCAGCGACACTAGGACCGCCAGAAACCAGCTCAGTACGCCGACAAAAAGGCCCTCGCCGACGATGATGCGTAAGACCATCTCCGGCATCGCGCCGATCGAGCGCATCACGCCGATTTCGCGCGTGCGCTCGACCACGTTCATGGTCATGGTCGAAGCCAATCCGAGCGCGCCGATGAGCGCGAGAAGACCCGCCGTCGCGAGCAACATCGCGACCAACACCGCCACATGGTCGCCCATCGCGGTGCGCAACAACGCGCGCGGCAGCCCGCGCTCGACCCCGATCCCGGCGTCGTCGAGCGCCGCCTCGATAGCGGCGACAATCCGGCCACGCTCGGCCGGGTCGCGGGCCGTCGTGGCGATGCGCAGCATGCGCGCAACGCCTTGCGCGCCCGTTGCCGCGGCGAAAGCGTCGGCGGTCACGTAGGCGGCCGGCGGCGATCCGACTTCCTCGACGATACCCGTGAGCCGCCAGGACGTGGGCCGGCCATCGACCGACAACAGGATACGCTCGCCTAGCTTCGCTCCGGCCACGACGCCGGCGGCGGTTTGGTTGAGAACCACCGCGTCGTTATCGCTCGGCCGCAGCCATCGGCCGGCGAGGAGCGGAAAGCGGATCATCGACGTATCGGCGGGGATCCCAAGGAGAACGAAACTGCCGTGACTGCGGTCGGGATAGACGCGGGCAACGTCGATCTGGCCGGCGCGCGCGATCGCCGTTTCGGCGTAGCCCCACGATTCAAACCGCGCGATGCCGGGCAGCGTATCGAGTACGTTGGCGATGCGCGTCGACGCGGTCGGCCTGCTGAGGCGAAACTCGAAATCATAGAAGCGGTCGGTGTTGACGCGATCGGCGAAATTCTCCCAGCCGTCGCGCACGTTCAGACCGGTGATGAATATGCCGCCGCCGGCGGCGAGTAGGGCCAGGGCCATGACAAGCCGCCCGCGCCGGCGGAACATGTTGCGCATGGCCAGGACATAGGGCAGGCCGAATCCGCGCAAAGCGCCGAGAATAGCGTCGAAAGGTCCACGACCGAACGACGCCGTCGCCACCCCGAAATCGCTGATCGCCTCGCGCACGGTCAATTGTGTGCCGCGGATGATGATCGGCATGGCGACAAGCACGGGCACGAGTACGCCGGAACCGATTACAGCCGCGTAGACCCAAAACGGAACGCCCGCGCTCAAGATCGTGAAATTTAGGAGGTCGTCGGCGATGGTACGGGCAAAGGCTGTTCCGCATGCGAGGCCGAATGGAAGCCCGACCGCCACCGACGCGATGCCAAGCAGCAGGATCATCGCAAGATACATGCGCGCGATCTGCCCGGTGCCGGCGCCGAGCGCCTTCATGACACCGATTTCGCGCACCTGCCTTGCCAGCATCGCCGCGAGAACGGCGGCGACAAGAACGGCGCTGAGCAGCAGCGCCAAGGCGGCGAAGGCTATGAACAAGGCAAGGACCGCCATCATCTGATCCTGGTGAGGGTGTTTTTTTGGCGGCGGCACCTTCAACTCGCGAACCTTCGCGCCCTGTTCGCGCAGCGCGACCGCGAGCGCTTGCGCCTTGGCCTCGATGATCGCGACGTCGCCGTGATCTCCCTCGAACCGAACGCGTAGCTCGTCGAGCAGCGGCGCCTCGCCAAGCGACGTGAGCGTTTCGCGCCGGATATAGCCGTAGCCGTATCGCTCCTGCCAGGCGGGGGCAAGCGTCATGTCGTGCACAACGCCGGCGATGGGAACTTCAGTTGGGCGGCCGTTCGGCGTCTTGACCACCACCGCCTTCTGCTCGCCGGGGCCGAGCAGGCGCAAGGCCGAGCGCTCGACCAGCATGGCGCCGAGCGGCGGCGGCCAGGCGCCGGAGATGCGCCGAAAGATATTGAGCCGTATGGCGTCGAAGTCATCGATCACGAAAAGCAGCATCGGAAACCACTCGTTGCCGATTTTCGCCCTTGCGAGTACGACCGCGCGCGCCTCAGCCTGGGAAATGCCGGGAAAGGCCCGTGCCTTGGCCAGCATCGTCTCGGTGACCGCGTCCACTTCAATGGTTGCGGAGGCCGGGTTCGTGCTCGCGTAAATATCGCGGATCTCGCGGGTGAGGATCGAGAATGCGGTCAATATGGTGGCGAAGCCGAACACACCAACCGTGACGGCGATGAACGCCATGAGCGATCGGCCGCGATCGCGCACAACGTCGCGGAAAAGCTTGCGCCAGCGTGGCCGGATCATGCGTCAAGCTCCTTGATGGTGTGGCTGTCGCCGCGCCGCCGTCCGACGATGTCGGTCGCGATGCGACCGTCCGTGAGCGTCACGGTGCGATCGACGACGCGCGCGATGTCGCGTTCATGCGTGACGAGGGCAACCGTCTTGCCCGACCGCGCCAGATCGCAGAACAGCGCGATTACCGCTTCGGCGGTACGTGAATCGAGATTGCCGGTCGGCTCGTCGGCGACGATGATCGCCGGATCGTTGGCAAGCGCGCGTGCGATGGCGGCGCGCTGTTGCTGGCCGCCCGATAGCGCGGTGGGAAACTTGTCCGCTTGCTCGGCGACGCCAACGCGATCGAGCAGTTCGCGCGCGCGCGCCGCTCGGCGCGCCGGCGGATAGACGGCACAGAAATCCATCGGCAGCATGACGTTCTCGGCGATCGTGAGCGTCGGCAACAGTTGGAAGAACTGGAACACGATGCCGATCGTGCGGCCGCGAAATTTCGCCAGATCCGACTCGCGCACGTCGTCGATCCGTGATCCGGCGACCATAACCTCGCCGCAGGTCGGCCGGTCGATGCCGGCGATCATGTTGATGAGCGTCGACTTGCCGCTGCCGGACTTGCCGACGATGGCGACAAACTCACCGCTCGCGATCGTCAAGTTCACGGCGTCGAGCGCGGTGAAGGAGCCGGCCGGCGTCGCAAAGCGCTTTGTCACCGCGTGCATCGCGATCGCCGTGTTGCCGCGCGCCGCCGCGGCCATATCCTTGCAGTCGGTCAAAGGCATCAAGGCGCTCCCATCGGCTTGAACGAGCAGTTGGACGACGTGTAAGATTTTGGACAATATGTCCGGTATTGGGTCAATGGACATCGTGCTTGCAATGTCCGGTTGCGAACATTGGCGCGACGATTGGCCGGGAAGGGACGGCAGAGATGGCGGCCAAGGCAACCGACCGACGGACGCTGCGCACGCGCGTGCTGTTGCGCGATGCCCTGATCACACTGATACTCAAGAAGGATTACGACGCCATCACCGTCAAGGATATCATCGACCAGGCCAATGTCGGCCGCTCGACCTTCTATGCGCATTACAAGAGCAAGGAGGCGCTGTTCCGCGGCGGCTTCGAGAAATTGCGCACGCTGCTCGTCGAGCACCAGCGCTCTGCCTTGGCCGAGCGCGGTAATGCCGACGCGCGCCGCCTGGGCTTCAGCCGCGCCATGTTCGAACATGCGCGTGATCACACGGAAATCTACCGCGCCTTGGTCAGGGGTCGCGGCGGGATCGTGGCGCTTGGCGAGATCCGCCGCGTGCTCAGCGAACTGGTACGCGAGGATTTGACGGCGACGCTTGCCAGGAATGGCGCTGGCGCGGCGCATCGCGAACTCGTGGTTCAATATGTCGTTGGCGCCTTCATGGCGGTCCTGACATGGTGGCTTGACCGCAGGGCGCGATTGCCGCCGGCGGAGGTCGACGCGCTGTTTCGCGCATTGACGCTGCGCGGCATCGCGCCGGCGGACGACGACGCGCCCTGATGCGCCGTAGCGAAAGATCAATTGGGGAAATTTGCATCCCGGAGTGCGATTCGATCGTAGCCTGCAACGAGCCGATGCCGGCGGCGTCGGAACATGCTTTAATTGTTCGGCTATCGCCGATCACGGCGGTTGCGGACCAGAAAAACGGGTACGGCCGCAGGGGAGCCTAACATGGGAAAAAGTGGGATCATCGTGGTCTGCATGGGCCTATGCGCGTGGACCCAGCCCGTCGCAGCACAAGAATGGCCAACGCGGCCGGTCACCTTGGTCGTTCCCTTCGCCGCCGGCGGCGGCATTGATGCTTCCGCGCGCATCCAGGCGATCCGCATGGGTGAGATTCTCGGGCAGACGATCGTGATCGAGAATATCGGCGGCGCGGCGGGCATGGCCGGGGCGGCTCGTGTCGCAAAGGCGGCGCCGGACGGCTATGCGATGGTGATCGGCAATGTCGGCACCCATGCCTATAGCCAGACCCTCTACAAGCGGCCGCTCTATCATGCGGCTGGCGAGTTCGCGCCAATCGGCCTGGTTACGGAATCGCCGCGCATCCTGGTTGTGCGCAAGGATCTGCCGGTGAGCAATCTCCAGGAGTTCATCGCCTATGTGAAAGCCAATCACGCCAAGATGCAGTTCGGTTCCGCCGGCGTTGGATCGGCGACGCATCTTCCTTGTGTATTGCTCAATCTTGCCCTTGGCGTTGACGTCACCCACGTACCCTATCGCGGCGCCGGCCCGGTGATGCAGGACCTGATCGCCGGCCGCATCGACTACATGTGCGACACGATCCAAACGGGCGCCGTGCAGGCCCGTCAAGGCAACGTCAAGGGCATCGCCGTCATGTCGGGAAAGCGCTCGCCCGCGATCCCGGAATTACCGACCAGCGGCGAGCAGGGACTGAGCGGCGTCGAGGCAAGCGCCTGGAACGCCTATTTCGCGCCAGTCGGCACGCCCGCCCCCATCATTCACAAGCTCAACGCGGCGATGAGCGGGATGCTCGATACTCCGGTGATCCGCCAACGGCTGGAAACGCTCGGACTTGAGATCGCAGGCCCCGAACGGCGCACGCCGGAATACCTCGCACGCTTCCTGCCGGAGGAGATCGAGCGCTGGGGCAAGCTGATCCGGCGCGTCGGCATCAGCATCGATTGATCAAGACGCGTGACGGCGCGCGTTACTGCGAGCCCCTGAGCCCAAGCCTGTCTACCAGCGCTCCCCACTTGTCTCGCTCGGCCTTGATATAGTCGACCATGCCCGCGATCGAGGGCGTTTCGATGGGGATGAGGCCGATGGTGGAAGCCTTTGCCGTCATTTCGGGATCGGCCATGATCGTCTTCATTTCGGCATGCAGACGCTCGACAATCTCACGTGGCGTCTTCGCGGGTGCGAGCAGCACGTGCCACGACACGGCCTCGAAATCCGGCGCCCCCGCCGCTTGCGAGAATGGCGGCACGTCGGGCAGCAGCGGCAGGCGGCTCGACGCCGATACGGCGAGCGCGCGCAACTTGCCGTCCTTGATCAGCGGTAGCGACGCGCCTGCCTCGACAAAGCCTACGGCAACATGGCCCGCGACCAGGTCGGCGACGGACTGCCCGGAATTGCGATAGGGGACGTGGGTCAATTCCAATCCAAATCGATGCTTGGTGAATTCCATCGACAGGTGCTGCAAGGTGCCGGCGCCAACCGAGGCGTAATTGAGCGGCGGGTTGGAGTCCTTGGCGAGCTTGATCAGCTCGGGGACGGTTTTCGCCGGCAAATTCGGGTTGGCGACCAGGATGAACGGCGATTTCACATATAGCGAGATTGGCACAAAATCCTGCGCCGGGTCGTAATTGATCTTCTTGTAGAGCCAAGGATTAATCGCCAACGCGGCGCTGGTCAGGACAACCAGCGTATAGCCGTCGGGCGCGGCGCTGGCGACCTGGGCCGCGGCCAGCATGGTTGCGGCTCCCGGCTTGTTTTCGACGACGACCGCCTTGCCTAGCGCCTGCGAGAGCTTTTCGGCGTAGAGGCGGGTGAGCACGTCCATCCCTGTTCCGGCGCCGATCGACACGACGATGGTTGTCGTGCGCGAAGGGTGTTTCTGCGCATGCGCCGGCACATACGGTCCCGCCATGAACAGACAGAGCGCGACAAGCGCGTAACGCATCCAGGCCATCGTCGCCCCCTTGCAAAATTCTCGCTAGGTCAATCGACAGTTCAGCCCACTTCCAACCGCATCGCCGTTAAAACCTCAACGAAAGCGGTTGCCGCCGGTTTTCGAAATGCCAATAGACGGTTACATGTGAAACATCGGCGCGACAAGCGCGTGCATGAACGCCACCGAACGGCTGAATGCGTCGTTCGGCCACATCGCCGCTCCCGCCCGCGCTCGCCACCATCCATTTGGCCGGCAGTCGCACCGTTGCCAGGTCGCTGGCGACGAGCGTTTCGCCGGTGATCCCGCCAGCCTCGGCGGCTTTGCGATAATCCTCCTCGGACAGCGCGCCGCCAGGAACCTTCGACGCCCCTTGCGGCTGGCGCCGGGCGCTGGGATCAAATGCGTGAGCACGATGCTCTTTGCCCCCGCCCGCTGCGCCATCGCGCCCAAGTCGGACGCCGCGCTCAGGCGAAAGAAGATCGGCGGCGGCATGTTGCTGTCACGGACCGGGTCCATGACCGGATGAATTGCCGAATGCACGATGATATCGGGGGCCCGCGCTAGCTGCTCGACCCGATCGGAAGTGGAAAAGGTTCGCGGCGGGGCGAACTTGTCGTTGCCGGCATCGCCGCCGTTCACGACGCCGCCGGCCGGCGTGTCAACACGCTAGGACGCGTGGCCAGCGACATGGGAGGAGCTGGTTGCGGCTCACCTTCACGTCGCCAGACGACCAGACCAATTGCGGCTCGTTCCTCGGCTCGAAAGTGATGACATTGGCGATGTCGGCGGGGCCGCCCGGCGACCGGTCCTTGTTTTCGGCGCGCCGCTGGGCGATCTCGCCGGGTTGCAGAAAGGCGTCTCCGATATGGGTGACGAATTTGCGGCAGCTCAAAATGAAACCCAGTGGCGAGGTGGCGTCGCTGCTGCACACCACGTCGAGCTTGGGACGCGTCGAGGCAAAATGCCAACGGTGTTGGAGGATGTCGAACAATCCCTCGCTGTGGTCGGAATGCATATGCGTGAAAAAGATCGCGTTGA
>JACQAE010000269.1 GCA_016195095.1 Pseudomonadota bacterium | reverse complement strand
CCGCGCAGGCGGCGCAACTCAACGTATTGGCGCAATACATCAAGGATTTCTCGTTCGAGAATCCCAACGCGCCGCGTTCCCTGGTGCAGCAGCAATTGCCGCAGGCGCCGCAGATCAACATCCAGATCAACGTGGATGTGCACCCGATCGCCGCCACCGATTATGAGGTCGAACTCAAGCTCGAGGGCAAGGCCGAGGTGCCCGATCTCATCCTGTTCGCTTTCGACCTTGTCTATGCCGGCGTGTTCCGCGTGCAAAACATCGCGCAAGAAAACATGGGGCCCGTGCTCATGATCGAGTGCCCGCGCCTCCTGTTTCCCTTCGCGCGCGAGATCATCGCGTCGTCGGTGATCAATAGCGGCTTTCCGCCCCTGTTGCTGGAGCCGGTCGATTTTGTCGCCATCTATCAGCAGAAAATCGCCGACATGCAGAAGCAGCAGGCGCCGCAGCAAAACGCCTGAGCCGGCCAATTCGGGCCGCGGCCGGCCGTTTGCAGCATTTTCCGGCGAAGTGGGAACTCGTTCGCCGCGGAAAATGCGACTACGTCAAAGATAATAGTGCGCTTTCCGATTCGATTGAGGCGGGAAGCGCTCGAGCCCGATTATTTGACATCCGGCGCGGCATAGTCGCGCCATATCGCGCCGGCGCCCAGCGTTTCGATGAAAGCGCGGTGGGCCTCGTGCTCGGCTTGCGCGAGCCGCGGCGCTAGCGGCTGCGGGCGGCGGCGCGCGCCGGCGCCGGGGAAAGCCACGTCCGCCGCGCAGACCAGACCCGCCGCCAGACCAAGCTGCGCCTGCCTGGCGTCGATGAGATCGATATAGACTTCGGCCAGGATTTTCGCGTCGAGCAGCGCGCCGTGTTTTGTCCGCCGCGAATTATCGATGCCGAAGCGCGCGCACAGGTCGTCGAGCCGGTTCGACCCGCCGGGGAAGCGCCGTCGCGCCAAGGTCAGCGTATCGACGATGCGCTCGCGCGCGATCGGCGCGCGCCGGCTGCGCTCCAGCTCGGCATTGATGAACCCGAGGTCGAAATTGGCGTTATGCGCCACCAGTGGCGCGTCGCCGATAAATTCCAGGAATGCGTCGGCGATGTCGGCGAACAGCGGCTTGTCGGCGAGGAACTGCGCGGATATGCCGTGAATGGCGAAGGCGCCGGCGGGTATGTCGCGCTCGGGATTGACGTAGCGATGGAACGTCTCGCCGCTTGCGACGTGGTCGAGGAGTTCGACACAGCCGATCTCGATCAGGCGGTGCCCCTGCCCGGGGTCGAGCCCGGTTGTTTCGGTGTCAAACACGATCTCGCGCATGGCAATTCCTACCACCAATGACGTAACGACGAAGCGGCGCCGAGACTGCGGCGCGACATCCCGCGCCGCTCAATCCATCGCCGGCGCGTCGGGATGGCGCCGTGTCGGCCGGCTGGCGACGGCTTGGAGAATCGCACGAACCTGGGCACGGACGATATCGAAACCTTGCGCGCTATCCACGATAAAATCGGCGCGCGCGCGCTTTTGCGCGTCGGGCATCTGCTGGCGCAGCAGGGCGGCGAATTTTTCCTCGCTCATGCCCGCGCGTTCGAATACGCGCTTGCGCTGAATATCCGCCGGCGCGGAGACAACGACGACGGTGTCAACGCGCGCGTCGGCGCCGGTCTCGAACAGCAGCGGAATATCGAGCACGGCCACGCGCTCGCCGCGCGCTTGCGCTTGCGCCAGAAAATCCCGCTCGGCCGCGCGCACCATTGGGTGCACGATCGCCTCCAGCCGTTTGACCGCCGCCGCGTCACCGAGCACCGCCGCCGCCAGGCGGGTGCGGTCGACACGCCCGTCAACGGTCGTGCCGGGAAACGCCGCTTCGATGCGCGCCGCCGCCGGGCCGGCATAGAGCGCGTGCACCACGCCGTCGGCGTCGTGCACGGGAACGCCGGCTTCGGCGAAAAACCGCGCCGTCGTGCTCTTGCCCATGGCAATCGAACCGGTGAGGCCGATGACGAACATTGGGGCTTCCGCCTTTGGCCGCCGCCCAAGGGTTCGCGTGCCGACGCCTCGGACAACAATTAAGTCAGGTGATGAGGCAGCCCTCGCGGCGCAAAAACGCCAGCAGCGCCAGCAAGGGTAGGCCCAGAATGGTGAAATGATCGCCGTCGATGCGCTCGAATAGATGCGCGCCGATTTTTTCCAGCTGATAGGCGCCGACGCTCGCCGCCGCGTCGTCGCCCACGGCGTCGAGATAATTGTCGATGAACCGGTCGGACAGCGTGCGCATGGTCAGGCGGGCGACATCGACATGCGAGAATACCGCGCGCCCGTCGCGCGCGACGACGACGGCGGAATGCAGTTCATGCGTGCGCCCGCTCAGCCCGCGCAGCTGCTCGCGCGCGCCGGCGCGGTCGCGCGGCTTGGCGTATCGGCGCTCGCCGAGAACGAGGATCTGGTCGCCGCCGACGACAAAGCGTCCGGGATGGCTCGCCGCCACCGGCCGCGCTTTTTCGCGCGCCAGCATCATCGCCGCCTCGCCGGCATTCGCCGTCGGATTGCGTGCTTCCAATGCCCGCTCGTCAATGTCGGCGCCGGCCAATTCGATCGGAATTCCCGCCGCCACCAGCATGTCCTGGCGCGCGCGGCTGCGCGAGGCCAGAATCAGCGGATCGGGTGCGAGCCATAGCGCCATCGCTTATTGTGCCATCTCTTATTGCGTCGCTTGGCGGCGGCGTTCCGCCAGCAGCGCCAAGATCGCGGCCGCGGTTTCCTCGATCGAACGGCGCGTGACGTCGATTAGCGGCCAATGATGTTTGGTGCAAAGCCTCCGCGAAAAGGCGATTTCCTCGGCGACGGCTTGGCGATCGATATATTGGTCGTCCTCGCCTTGCACGTTGAGGCCGAGAAGCCGGTTCTGGCGAATCTGCACAATGCGCTCGGGGCTGGCATAAAGCCCGACCACCAGCGGTTTCTTGAGGTTCTCCAGCTGCGGCGGCACCATCATGCCGGGAACCAGCGGCACGTTACCGGTCTTGATGCCGCGATTGGCGAGATAGATCGAGGTCGGCGTCTTGGAGGTGCGCGAGACGCCGACCAGTACCACGTCGGCGCGCTCCAGGCCGTCCACCTGCTGGCCGTCGTCATGCATCATGGCGTAGTTCAGTGCGTCGATGCGGCGGAAATATTCAGCGTTGAGCGTGTGCTGCGCGCCGGCGCGATGCGTTGATTCAGCGCCGAGATAGGATTGGAAGACGCGCAAAACCGGTCCCAGAATCGATCGACAGGGCAGACTCAGTTCGCTGCAACGCCGCTCTAGCCGCTCGGTCAATTTCTCGTCCAGGAGCGTATAGAGCACGATGCCTGGAAATTCCTCGACTTCACTGAGCACGCGATCAAGCTGCGCCTCCTGGCGCACAAGAGGATAAATATGCTCGACCGGGGTTACGTTGGCGTATTGCGCCGCCGCCGCGCGCGCGACGGTAATCAAGGTCTCCCCGGTCGCATCGGAGACCAGGTGCAGGTGAAAATAGCTGCCGCCGCGTGACTTCATCACAGGTGCATCAACGGGCTGTGAAAGGATGTGGAGAAAGCCATGCCCGCGGGCTGCTTGCAAGGCAACGGTCTAAGATTGGCACATATGAACCCACAGGTTCGCGGCGGTGGAAAAAAAATGCCATGCTTGGCGCCAACCTGGGGGAATCGTGGATAATCTCCGGCCGTTATCGACCATTTGGCGGCAAGGGACGTTATCTGCCAGAATACCGGGCGGTACGCGCCAAGGCGGGGGGGTTCCTTAATCTTTGCCTCACGCCGGAACTCGCGGTTGAAGTAACATTGCAGCCGATCCGTCGCTTTGGCTTCGACGCCGCGATCCTATTTTCAGATATCCTGGTGATTCCCTATGCGCTTGGCCAAAAGGTCGATTTCGTGGAAGGCGACGGCCCGCAATTATCGCCGCCGGTCACGCCCGCCAACCTAGCCGAACTCAATCCGGCGATGCGCGGCGAAATGCTCGCGCCGATATATGAGGCAACGCGGCGCTTACGACGCGAACTGCCCGATGACGTGGCGCTCATCGGCTTTTGCGGCGCGCCGTGGACGGTCGCGACCTATATGATCGCGGGGCATGGAACACCCGATCAGGCGCCGGCGCGGCTGATGGCCTACGAGCGCGAACAGGCGTTTTCGGCGCTGATCGACACGCTCGTTGCGGCCTCGATCGAGCATCTCGCGGCACAATGCAGGGCGGGAGCCGATGCGGTGCAGATCTTCGATACCTGGGCCGGCGTCTTGCCGCCTCGCGAGTTTAAGCGCTGGTGTATCGATCCGGTAAGGCGAATCGTCGAGGGGCTACGCCTACTGGTTCCGGACGCCAAGGTAATCGGCTTTCCGCGCGGCGCCGGCTCGCTCCTCGCGCGCTTCGTCAATGACGCCGGCGTCGATGCGGTCGGCCTTGACTGGACGATCGACCCGCAATTCGTGCGTCGCGAGATCCAGCCACATAAGCCGGTGCAGGGCAATATCGACCCGTTGGTGCTGCTGGCCGGAGGCGAGGCGCTCGATCGCGCCGTCGATTTTGCGCTGGAGCAGTTCGGCCAGGGGCCGTTCATCTTCAATCTCGGCCATGGCATCCTGCCGGCCACGGCGGTCGCTCACGTCGAGCGGATGCTCAAGCGGGTGCGTGGCGGTCGATAACCGATTACCACGCGTACTTGACGGCACCCTTGCCGGCATAGCCCGCAGTGGCGCGCGATAATTCACCGTCGAAGCGACCGGCGAGCGACCAGCCGTTATGCCATTTCATTACCGCGCCGAGCGAAAGCAGCGCCGAGTTCACCGCGCGATGCGGTCACATCTTTCGAGGCGTAACTGAGTGCAAACGTGTTGCTGCCGGATGTTACGCTTTCACCGTATGATGGGAGATGCAACGCAATCGTCTGTAACGCGGCATATCGTTTCGCCGCACCTTGACCGGCCGCGTTGCCGCAAGAATTTCGTCGGCATTGCGGCTGGCTTGTGACCTCGGCGTATAGCCAAGCGCTGTCTCATCGCCAGCCAATGCAAAACCGAGTGCGCCGCCATCCGGCACGCCGGCGCCGAAGTCATTACCGAACACTGCATTGATAAACTGATTGGCATTGTTCTGCATCAGCGACCGCGTCGAGGCGCCTGTCGCGCCGGCAATTTGACTGAGGCCATTTGCGGTCAGAGTCGTGAATATTGTCGGGATACCGCCCGTCGAGTTGAAGTAGTTGGTCAGCGCGTTGCCGACATTTTGTTGATTGATGTTGAGCGCACTGCCGCCAAACGTTGAATGATAATGAAGTGTCAGGTCGAGAAACACATTGCTGGCGTCGTAGCTCAGCGCGGCGATGATATTGCTTGGCAGGCTGATGTTGGAAAGCGCGCCGAAGGTGCTGGTGATGCCGCCTGCCGCATTGAGAATCGTATATTGCTTGGAGGTGTAACTGCCCGCCTGATAGGTCGCGTTCACCGTGCCGGCGAGCATTGCCGTGCCGGTGACGTTGGTGCGGTCCGCCGCACTTGGCGATACTTCGATATTGTAGTTCGACCCGGCATTGAAGGTGAGATTGCCGTTGACCGTGACGGTGCCGATCGAGTTGCCGGGCGCAAGTGCGCCGCCACTATTGACTGTGACCGCGGGTAACTGACCGGTGCCGCCGAGCGTGCCACCGTTGTTGATGGCGCCGCCGCTGAAGGTGATCGCGTTGGCGCGCGTGATGCCGTCGGAAAACAGGCCGCCGACGATCGCGCCGCCGTTGACGATCGTCAGGTCGCTGCCGACGACCCCGGCACCGGCATTGCCGGCCGCGCTACCAGTAGAACTGGCGCTGGTGCCGATGGCGCCGCCGTTGCCGCCAACCCCCCCGCCAATGGCGCCGTTATTCGTGTAAATGAGCCCGATCCCATTGACGACCTCACCATAACCACCCGCGCCGCCGCCGCCGCCGCTACGCGTTCCTAAGGCTGCGTTGGTATTGCCGCCCGGGCCGGCGCGGCCTCCGCTGATCGTTACGGAATTGACGGTATCCACGGTTACGACGCCGCCGTGCGCGCCGGCGCCGCCGACGACACCATGCCGCCATCGCGGCCGATTGCGCTGTCGGTCTCCGGGCTGGCTCGGCGTTTTTCGGTGTCTCGCGCCCACGTGCTGAAGCTGTTGCATGACTCATCAGCCGAAGGATTCTTGACACGAAGCGGACATGACGGAAATCATATCGTGTTGACTTCCAGTTTGTCCGAGGGTTTGCAGGATTTTTGGGCGCGAACATATATTTTCTTTGCCGAAAGCGCGCGCACCGCGCTGCGCCAGTTGGCGACGCGTCCCGTGAAGTTGTAGAGCTACGTACGGCCGGCACGGGGATTTTGATGTACGAATGGATCAAGGCGCTGCACGTCATCGCCGTCATCGCCTGGATGGCGGGAATGCTCTATCTGCCGCGTTTATTCGTCTATCATTGCGCGGCACCGGTTGGCTCGCCGCAGTCGGAAACGTTCAAGCTGATGGAGCGCCGGCTGCTCAAGGTGATCATCAACCCGGCGATGATCGCTGCCTGGATTCTGGGCATCTGGCTGATCGTCCAAGGCGGCCTCATGCGCGCGGGTTGGCTGCACGGCAAGCTCGTCCTGGTCATCGCGATGACGGTGGCGCATGGATTTTTTTCGCGCTGGGTCAAGGATTTCGCGGCGGATCGCAATGTCCGCTCGCAAAAATTTTACCGACTGGCCAACGAAATTCCCACGATATTGATGGTCTTGATCGTCATTTTGGTCATTGTTAAGCCGTTTTGATCGATATATTTCTGTGCGACGAGGGCCCGCGGCCCTTGCGCCGGTGGCGGTCACTACCTTATTCTTGCGGTACCTCCCCTAACGCAGGCAGATGCTGGCTCCGTCCGGTCCTGGTACTGGAACGTGGCCGCCGCATAGGGCTAAAGGGCAACGGGCCCTGGCCGCAGACCTGCGAATCCCCCGCCCTCAACCTCGACCGGCTTCATTTTTTGCCGCCGATCTCTCGCACAGGACCATTTCATGGCCGAAATGAAGCTGCAGGATCTCAAATCGAAGTCGCCGACCGAGCTTTTGGCGTTTGCCGAGGAGCACCAGGTCGAGAACGCTTCGACCATGCGCAAGCAAGAGCAGATGTTCGCCATCCTCAAGCAGCTGGCGCAGAAGGACATCGACATCATCGGCGAAGGCGTCGTGGAAGTGCTGCAGGACGGGTTTGGTTTCCTGCGCGCGCCGGAGGCGAATTATCTGCCTGGTCCCGACGACATCTACGTTTCGCCCTCGCAAATCAGGCGCTTTGGCCTGCGCACCGGCGACACAGTGGAAGGCGAAATTCGCAGTCCCAAGGATGGCGAGCGTTATTTCGCGCTCCTCAAGGTCAACACAATCAATTTCGAGGACCCGGAGAAAGCCCGCCACAAGGTGAACTTCGACAACCTCACGCCGCTCTACCCCGACGAGCGGTTGAAGATGGAACACGACGATCCGACCAAGAAGGACCTCTCGGCGCGCGTCATCGACATTGTCGCGCCGATCGGCAAGGGTCAGCGCGCGTTGATCGTGTCGCCGCCGCGCACCGGCAAGACCGTGCTGCTGCAGAACATCGCGCATGCGATCACCGCCAACCATCCCGAATGCTACCTCATCGTCCTCTTGATCGACGAGCGGCCGGAGGAAGTGACCGACATGCAGCGCTCGGTGAAGGGCGAGGTGATTTCCTCGACCTTCGACGAGCCGGCGGCGCGGCACGTGCAGGTCGCGGAGATGGTGATCGAGAAGGCCAAGCGGCTGGTCGAACACGGCCGCGACGTGGTGATCCTGCTCGATTCGATCACCCGCCTGGGGC
>JACQAE010000223.1 GCA_016195095.1 Pseudomonadota bacterium | reverse complement strand
GCGCGAAGATGAACATGGAAATGCGCGACGTGTCGATGCCGACGCCGCGCGCCATCTGCGCGTCGTCGACGGTAGCGCGCACGGCGGCGCCCATGCGCGTCTTTTCCATCGCCAGCCATAGTGCCAGCCCGATCGTCGCTGCCGAGGCGATCATGAAAATACGATAGACCGGCAGGTAAAGGCCGCCGACGACAATGCTTGAGGTGAGGGTCGCGGGCGGCGCGATATCCATGTTGTCGCCGCCCCAAATGTCGAGCGCTGCTTGTTGAAAAAGGAAAGCAAATCCCACCGTCAGCAATACCTGGCGCAGCGGATCAAATCCGAGCTGGCGCAGGAAGACGCGCTCCATCACCAGGCCAACGGCCGCCATCGCCAGCGCCGCGACCGGGATCGCCAGCACCCACGAACCGGTGGTCCAGATCACGGTGAGCGCGACATAGCCGCCCAACAAGAAATAGGAACCATGCGAAAGATTGACGATGCGCATCACGCCAAAAATCAATGACAGGCCGCTGCCCACCAGAAATAGCAGCGCCCCGTAGGAGATGCCGTTGAAGGCCTGAATGGCCCAGAATTGCCAATTCATTCTGCCATCCTATCATCTCCGGACGGATCGATCCGCTCGCTTCGCGAAATGTTATCGTGACGATCAACGCGGGACATTTCGGGCGACGCGACAATGGAAGCATTATTTGCCGCACCTGGGAAGCAATTCTTGCTCGTGCATGGGTTCAGCGGCGACGTGAGTGCTTCGGCATTTTTCTCCGCAGCAACCGCCGCGTCGCGCATGGTGGCGGCGCGATCGGTGACACGTTGCGCCCATGATGTGTTGCATCCTATCGGTGCGCGCGCGTGCGCGGGCTTTGCAACCATGCCGCGCCGTCCGCCGGCACAAGTGACATCGCATTGCGAATTCGCGTGGCGCGCTCTCGATGACGATGATTTTGGATCGAATCGATCTCTATGGCTTGGAAATCGATTCTTATGGCTTGGAACATGATGCCGAAAACGGCTTCGCACTTTTCAGCATCGTGCTCTAGGCAATGCCGGCGACGCGGGTTAGGCTTGACCAATCCCAATCCCGTCCAGCGGGAGAACAAAAGGGAAAAATGAGAGGGAGGACGGAAATGAGGACGACACTCCTCGTGATTGCCGCCTGCACGGCGGCGCTGACGGGACCGCTGGCGGCGCAACCCTATAATTTGACCGTCGCGGGCTATAGTCCGGGCGGGCTCGTCTCAACGGTCGGTGTTGGCCTCGATCGCGCGCTCAACACCGCCTATCCCGGGTCGACCGTGACCTATCAAACGTCGAGCGGCGGGCTGGCCAACGCTATGTTGCTCGAACAGATGAAGGTGCCGCTCGGCCTCATCGCCAGCACGGAGCTTGACGTTGCGGTTAAGGGCAAGGCGCCGATCAACCGGCCGCTCAAGGACCTGCGCCTGCTGCTCAACGCCTACTCGCCGGGGTCGCGTTTCCAGGCGACACATGTTTTGGCGCAAAAGGCCTGGGCGGAGAAAAATGGCATCGCCACCGTCGCCGATATCGCCGCCAAGAAACCGGCGATGCGCGTCGCATTCAATCGCCCGGGAAACCTCGACGGCGATGTCGGCCTTGGCGTCATGGCGGCCAACGGCATTTCACAGGACGATATCAAGGCCTGGGGCGGGCAGGTGGTGCGCGCCGCGTCGCAGGAGATGACGTCGCTGATGCTCGACCGGCGGCTCGACGTGGTCGTGTTCGGCATCTCCATCAATCACCCACGCATTCGCGAGATGGATAACGGCCTCGACCTTGTCATGTTGCCGATCACCGAAGCGACGGCGGCGAAGGTCGCCGATGAGCTTGGCGCCAAGCCGTGTCCGATCAAGGCCGGCGAGTACAGGTTCCTGGCCGCGGATTCATCCTCGGTATGCGTTGGCATGGCATTGGTCGCGCGCGCCGACATGGATGAGAAATTGGCCTACAACATCACCAGCGCGATCTTCGACAACGTGGACAAGTACAAGGCGGCGCATCGCCTGCTACAAGCCGCCGTCACCGTGCAGACGATGGCGGAGCCGGGGCCGGCGCCCTTTCACGCCGGCGCGCAACGCTATCTGCGTGAAAAGGGATTGCTCAAGTAAAATGGCGCCCAATCCGACGCCACGATCAGCCTGCCGCCAGAGGCCGCGAACCAGCGCATGGCCGATCGAGGCACCGCGAGGCCGCCGCGCATGAGTTTCCTGCGATTCCTGCATCCAGCACGCTGGTTCACAGTCGGCGTTCGCCGACGGCCGACCGGCTGGCTCGCCTATGTCGTAACGCCGCTTGCGGTGGCGCTCGCGATCTATGTCATCGTGGCGGCGACCGTGCTGATCATCGCGCCGTGGGCGCTGGTGGCGGTTTTCTTGTGCGGGATCATCGCCATCGCCTTTCTCACGGTCGGCGCGACGCCGCACGCCGATCCCGAGAGCCCGAGCGCGCTTGATTACGGGCTGGCGCTGGCAAGCGTCGCAACGGGGCTGTTCTTTCTCTATAAATCCTCCGAAATCGTCGATCGCATCGCCTTGCTCAGTCCACTGAGCGGTTGGGATATCGCCTTCGGCATATTGATGGTACTGTTGACGCTGGAGATCACCCGGCGCACCACCGGCGCCGGGCTGACCGCCGTGGTCCTGATTTTCATCGCCTACAATTTCTTCGGGCATCGGCTCAGCGGCGTGCTTCAGCACGGATACATCGACTACCTGCATTTCATCGACATCATGGTCTACACGACAGACGGCATTATGGGATTGCCGGCGCGCGTCGCCGCCACCTATGCGTTCATGTTTGTCCTGTTCGGGGTCGTGCTGTATTTCGCCAAGGGGGCTGATTTCTTTTTCGACGTGGCCGCGGCGATTTCCGGCGGCCGGCCTGGCGGGCCGGCCAAGGTCGCCGTTGTCTCCTCCGGCCTCTTCGGCATGATTTCTGGAAGTCCGACGGCGGATGTGGTCACGACAGGCTCGGTGACGATCCCGGCTATGAAGCGGCTTGGCTATAGCGGCGCGGTTGCTGGCGCGGTCGAGGCCGCGGCCTCGACCGGGGGCAGCATCATGCCGCCGGTGATGGGATCGGCCGCTTTCCTCATGGCCGAATATACCGGCATCGAATATCGCGACATCGCGGTCGCCGCGCTGCTCCCGGCGCTCCTCTATTATGTGTGCGTCTATTCCCAGGTGCATTTCCGCGCCGTCAAGCTCGGTCTGGCGGGGCTTGCGCCGCAGGACATTCCGAAATTGAGCGCGGCGTTGCGCAAGGGGGTTCTGTTCATCGTACCATTGGCGGTGCTGACCGGCGCGCTGCTCTATGGCTACACGCCGACCATGGTCGCGATATTCGGTACTGTTGCGGTGATTGTCGTATCGTGGTTGCGGCGCGACACCCGCCTTGGCCCGGCCGATTTGTGGAATGCGCTGGCCGAGACGACATTTCGCATGGTGCCGGTGGCGGGTGCGACCGCGGCGGCGGGGCTGGTCATCGCCGGCATTACGATGACCGGGCTTGCCGCCAAATTCGCCCATGTCGTCTACGCCGTGACTTATGCCAATTCGTTCTTGACGCTGGCGCTCGGCGCCGCGCTGACACTCGTGCTCGGCTGCGGCATGCCGACGCCCTCCGCCTATATACTGGCGGCGGTGCTCATGGGGCCGCTAATGACGCAGCTCGGCGTCGACCTCCTCGCCGGCCACATGTTCCTGCTTTATTTCGCGGTCATGTCGGCGGTCACGCCGCCAGTGGCGGTGGCGGCATACGCGGCGGCGTCAATCGCCGAGGACAATCCGATGACGATTGCGATGCACGCGGTCAAGCTGGCCCTTGCCGCGTTCGTCGTTCCCTTCGTTTTCGTCTTTGGACCCGAATTGCTGCTGCGGGGTGCGCTGTGGCGCACGGCGATCACGTTCACGACGGCGGCAATCGCGCTCATCCTGCTTGCCGCGGCCATCGAGCGCTACGACAAATGGTGCGACACCTTGAGCACGCGCCTGCTGCTGGCGGCCGGCGCGCTCTTGATGGTCACGCCCGATTTGCGCCTGACCGCCATCGGCACCGGTATTGCCTTGTCGGCGCTCTGCATCACGGCGTTGCGCGCGCGCGCCGCGGCGCGGCGCTAGAGCGCTTTCCGTTTCAATTGAATCGAAAAGCGCTCAATATTCCTTCGCCTTGTTGCATTTCCTGCGGCGAACCCGTTCCCACCTCGACGGAAAATGCTCTCGTGGTCTGGGCTCGACATTTGAGTTCCGAATGCCGGGGCACGTCAACCCACCAGCGTTTTGAATCCGTGAGGCGACTTACGCAAGAGGACGCGAGCCATCTGTCTAGGTCGTGCCGCAATGCCGACAAATTTCGCCAAACCTCCGCTGCCATAATTGCGGCGTGTTGCCGTCAACGTCGCATCATAAATAGCGGCGCCAATAGGCCCGACCAGCGCGATCGGCAAGAGTGATCACCGGTATTGCGATCGCGGTCAGGCCGGCGCCGAGCGCGTGGACCTGATCCGGGCATGCGCTGTGTTCGTATCTTGGCGCGTGGACGTGCTGGCGAGCCGGAATTCACTTCGCCGCAGCATACGCCAGCAACCAAAGGGGGCCTTGATGCGCCGGTTTGTTCCGTTTGCGGCCATCGCCACGTTCCTCACCGTTCTGCAAGCCAGCATGGGCGCGACTTTCGCGCAGACCATTCCCAAATCGTTGCAGGAGGGCGGAACCGAAAACGCCCTCAAGGCGCGAAAGAATACCTGGACCGTCGGTGTTGCCGGCGGCCTGCTCGAAGGCACCTACATGCGCTTTGCCGACGAACTCGCCAAGGTGCTCAATGACGGCGACAATCTTCGCGTCCTGCCGATCGTGTCCTATGGCGCGGCGGCCAATCTCGAGGACCTGCTTTACCTGCGCGGCGTCGACGTCGCGGTCACGCAATCCGACGTTTTTGAGTTCTTCCGCACCGAGCGCAAGACGCCCAATCTCGAGAACCGCGTGCATTACATCATCCGCCTGCCGGTCTCCGAAATGCATGTGCTGGCGCGCGCCGACATACGTAGCATCGAGGACCTGCGCGGCAAGAAGGTTAATCTCGGCCCACCCGGCAGTGCGACAAGCTTGACCGGGTCGATCATATTCCAGCGCCTTGGCATTAACATCGAGCAGACCGCGCTCGACAACCCGGTGGCCATGCAGAAGATGAAAGCAGGCGAAATCGCCGCGCTCGTGCGCGTGGTCGGAAAGCCAGTCGATTTCTTTGCCAAGATGCCGCCGAATTCCGGCTTTCACTTTCTGTCCATTCCCTTCACCAAGAAATTCGCCGACTATTACACGCTGGGCGAGTTCACCAATGGCGATTATCCCGGCCTTGTCGGCAAGGACGAGCGCATCGACACCATCGCCGTCCCCGCGGTGCTCGCGGCCTATAATTGGCAGAAGGGCGGCGACCGCTATCGGCGCGTCGAACGCTTCGTCGAGCGCCTGTTCGAGAACTGGTCGAGCTTCCAGCAGCCGCCGCGGCACCCCAAATGGCGCGACGTCAATCTCTCCGCGACGGTGCCCGGATGGTCGCGGTTTGCCGTTGCCGAGCGCATGTTGACGCAGATTGGCGGCGGCGAGGGCGCCGAGGCCAAGGAACTGAGCCGCGATTTCCAGGCGTTTCTCGCCCGCTCCGGCGACGCCAACGCTGCGCGCAGCGACGCCGAGCGCGACGCGCTCTTTCGCCAGTTCCTGCAATGGCGCGAGCGGCAGAGCACGCGGCGAAACTGAGCGACACCGGCGAATAAAAAGTCGACCGCCCAGCCACTGACGCCGCTGTTTGTGGTTTCCCTGCGCGCATGCTGCCGCTAAGCTTGCGCGCAGGAGCGCCCGCGCGTCGCATGATCGATCTCGACCATCTGGCCTGGCCACTTTTCGCCGATGCGCAGCGCCGGTTCGCGAGCGAATTGTGCCCTTGGGCGGCGTCCAATGTCGCGGGCCTAGCGGACCACGCAGATGTCGATGGCGCGTGTCGCAAGCTCGTGCGCGCGCTTGGCGAGGCCGGCTGGCTCGATGCCGTCGTTCCGGCGGCCTATGGCGGACTCGCGGCCAATCTCGACGTGCGCACGCTTTGCCTCGCGCGCGAGATTCTCGCCTGGCATGACAGTCTTGCGGATTTTGCCTTCGCCATGCAGGGGCTCGGCACTGGTTCGATCTCGCTGTTTGGCTCCGAGGGCGTCAAATCGCGCTACCTGCCGCCGGTGCGTGAGGGACGCCATATCGCCGCTTTCGCGCTGACCGAGCCGGAGGCGGGGTCCGATGTCAGCGCACTGGCCATGACCGCGACGCCAGACGGCCCCGCGCATGTGCGCCTTGACGGGCGCAAGAGCTGGATTTCCAATGGCGGCATTGCCGACCATTACGTCGTTTTCGCGCGCACCGGCGAGGCGCCGGGCGCACGCGGGCTGTCGGCCTTCGTCGTCGACGCCGATACGCCCGGTCTCAGCGTCGAGGCGCGCATCGCGATCATCGCACCGCATCCGTTAGCGACATTGCGTTTCGATGCCTGCCGCGTACCGCTCGATCGCCGCCTCGGCGGACCGGGCGACGGGTTCAAGGTCGCCATGGCGACGCTCGACATCTTCCGATCAACTGTGGGAGCGGCGGCGCTGGGGCTAGCGCGTCGCGCGCAGCACGAGGCGGTCGATCGCGCGGCGACGCGACGACTGTTCGGCGGTGCGCTTGGCGACTTACAGATGACGCAGGGCGCGCTCGCCGACAGCGCCGTTGACATTGATGCCGCTGCATTGTTGGTCTATCGCGCCGCCTGGACCAAGGATGGCGGCGCACCCCGAGTCACCCGCGAATCCGCGATGGCCAAGCTGTTCGCCACCGAAATGGCGCAGCGCGTGATCGACCGCGCCGTGCAGATTTTCGGCGGCGACGGCGTGCGGGCCGGCGTCAAGGTCGAGGCGCTCTACCGCGAAATCCGCGCGCTGCGCATCTATGAGGGCGCGAGCGAGGTACAGAAGGTCATTATCGCGCGCGACGTCCTGCGCGCCGCGCAAGCGGGCGCATCAGAACTGGCGACGCGCGCGCACGTGCCGCAATGAGGCTCAAGCAGGCGAGGCAGAAACGATGACAGAAACGATGACAGAAACGGGACAGCGTTTGCGGCCCGCCGGAACCGACTTCGACAATTTCACTGCACGGCATTTTCACTGGACGCGCGAGGGGCGGGTCGCGACGATTACTCTTAATCGGCCGGAGCGCAAGAACCCGCTGACCTTCGAATCCTATGCCGAGCTGCGCGACACGTTTCGCGCTCTCGCTTATGCCGACGCCATCAAGGCGGTGGTGCTCGCGGGTGCAGGCGGTAATTTCTGTTCCGGCGGCGACGTGCATGACATCATCGCCCCCTTGGTCGCCATGCGGCGCGCCGGCGACACGGCGGGCCTTCTCGCCTTCACGCGCATGACCGGCGACCTGGTCAAGGCCTTGCGCGCGTGTCCGCAGCTGGTCATCGCGGCGGTGGACGGCGTTTGCGCCGGAGCGGGCGCCATTTTGGCCATGGCGGCGGATCTGCGGCTGGCAACGGCGCGCAGCAAGGTCGCCTTCCTGTTCGTGCGCGTGGGCCTCGCGGGTGCCGACATGGGTGCGTGCAATATCCTGCCGCGCATCATCGGGGCCGGCCGCGCCGCCGAACTCCTCTATACCGGGCGCAGCATGGACGGGATCGAAGCAGAGCGTTGGGGCTTCGCCAACCGGCTGTGCGAGCCCGAAAATTTGCTGGGCGACGCGCAGGCAATGGCGAAATCGCTCGCCAGCGGGCCGACCTTCGCCAACGCCATGACCAAGCGCTGTCTACACCAGGAATGGAGCATGGGCGTGGACGAGGCGATCGAGGCCGAGGCGCAGGCGCAGGCGATCTGCATGCAGACACGCGACTTCGAGCGCGCCTATCGCTCCTTCGTGGGCAAGGAAAAACCCGCGTTTGAAGGCGACTGAAATCAGTGTATCGAAGTGCGATGCCGGCCCGCCGGCGGCAGGCTTCGAAGGGTATGCGGGCGGGGAATGGGGATATTCATGGCCGGCCGCGTGCTGCTTCCTCCCGGCTGGGCGACGCCGGTCGGCTATGCCAACGGCATCGAGGCGCCGGTTGGCCGCACGATCTTCGTCGCCGGCCAGATCGGCTGGGACGCCAGCGGAAAATTCGCCAATGATGATTTGGCGCCGCAATTCGAACGGACGCTCATGAATATCACCGCCGTATTGGCACAGGCGGGAGCCGAGCCCCGCCACATTTGCCGCATGACGGCGTTCTGCACCGATAAGCCGGCCTATGTCGCGGCGCGCAACGACCTCGGGCGCATCTGGCGGCAGGTCATGGGCAAGCACTATCCCGCCATGAGCCTAGTCTTTGTGGCGGCACTGCTCGAGGACCGCGCAAAGATCGAGATCGAGGCGACGGCGGTCGTTCCGGCATAGCCGCGCGCCGCGCGTCCCGTCAATGCGCACGCGGCCAAGCAAGGAGTATGCAATGAAACCAGGCCTGCAACCGGGAGCGTTGCGCAGGAGCCGCTTGAGCGTTGACCGTGACCGCACCATATCCTTCATGGGCGAGGAGGGTCGCGTGTATTCGACGCCGTCGCTGGTGCGCGACGTGGAACATGCCTGCCGCGACCTGGTCCTCGAACACGCCGATGTTGGTGAAGACTCGGTCGGCGTCGAGATTTCCATCAAGCACCTCGCCCCGACGCTGCCGGACATGCGCGTGGAGATCGTGGCAACCGTAACCGCCGTCGACGGGCGCAAGGTCGCATTTTCGATCAGCGCCACGGACGAGATCGAGCAGATTTGTACTGGATCGCACGCCCGCTTTATCGTCGACGTGGCTCGAACCAAGGAGCGGCTCAAGGCCAAGGCCGCGCGCCGCGCCGGCGGCTGAGCGTCGTCGCGTTAAGGCTGGCGCGATTGCGCGTTCCAGTAGCGCTCCAGATTGGCGATCAGTGCCGGGCTGAAATGGCAATGGGCCTGCTCGCGCGCGTAGGTCGCGAAGTAGGTGCGAAACATATCGAGCGGCTCCTGCGTGATGCGCAGGGCGCGGCGGTTCGAGGCGGCGCTGACGACGCCGGAACTAGTCAGGCCGCTGACCACCTGCTCGATCGCACCTTCCATCGTGCCGGGCTCGACAATTGCGTCGCAGATCATTCGGCCCTCCGGCGTGTCGCAGTCAAGCCGGCGTTCATACTGGATCGCCTGGCGGGCGATGCGGTCGCCGGTGAAGCGCGGCAGGCGCATGTTTGCGGCGCCGGGAATGATGCCCTCTTTGCGTGCCGGCAGCGTCAGGTAGGCGGTACGCTCCGCGATAACGTAATCCACCGCCAGTAGGATCTGGCAATGTCCGCCGATCGCGAAGCTCTCGACTGCGGCGATCCACGGCTTCTCGATCGTATCGCCGCCGAACTCGTCCGGCGGCGGTCCATCGGCGCGCGCCAATCCACGATAGAGCTTGTTCACGAAGCCAAAGTCGCGCTGCAGATACCAGACGAAGGGAATGCGGCCGTGATAAAGATGCGTGAGGTTGATGCCGGCGCCAAACACGCGGCGTCCACGGTACTTGGCATGATCGACCACGCCGCCGCGCAGCACCGCCACCTCGATGGCTTGGTCAAGCAGCGCAAGATCGACGCAGGTTTCCGTTCCTTCGAGCGTCGTCTGGTCCTCGGCGTTGAGAAAGCGCGGGTTGGAGAGGGTCACGATAGCCGCCTTGCCATGGCGGCGAATTGACGCCCCCGGCAATTCGACCGCCCCCTCGCGCACGAATTGCGGTAGCAGCTTTTCCGCCTCCGGTCGCGGCAACAACGATCCATGGCAAAGGTGGCGGCCGGCGTCCGCGTCGCGCAGGATGGCCGAGATGAGCAGTCCCTGATCGATTTCGAGCCCATCCTTCTCGCTCTGCCGGCAGTCCTTTTCCGCGGCAATGTCCTGCACGCTCGGGACGAGCCCCGGTACGACGCGCGCCGCCTCGATGACGAGGTCTTGCACGCGCACGAATCGTGCTCGGTCTGAGGTGATGGCGGCGTAGACGGCGGCGGCGTGCCGGCCGAGAAAGCCGACGCGCACCGCGCGCGCCGCGTCTCTGATTGCGCGCACGGCGGCAACCTGCGCGTCGTTGCGCCGCACGCGTGCCGGCAGGCGCGCGATCAACCGCGCCGTCGCTTGCCAGTAGTGCGAAAACGCGCGGCAGTCGGCGGCGAAATCCGCGCCCGCCGTGGGCGCGCCCTGCGTCCAGGCCGTGGCGTCGGCGTCACTAAGTCCGGCCGCGGCAAGCGCGGTTGGCACATTCGATTGGGCATGCAATGCGGTCATGGCAGGGCTTTCCTTCTGCTGCTTCGTAGCCTACAGCGCTTCCGGCCGCGTAGAAATCCGCCGGCATGGCGGCTTTCCCCGATCGCATTCGAAATTCCTCGGTCGGCCTTTGTCGACATCGCCGGAAAATGCTCAAATTGGCGTTGCGATTGGAATATCGTGCGAATTCCGTTCGCGTGGACCCGCGATATGCGTGCTCCGACCGCGGGTCTGACAGCGTTTGCGATCAAGTTGGAACTATTCGGTACCAAAAGACGGAAATTCCATGACCTCGCTCAATGACCCGGGCTACATGTTCGATCGCGGCATGGAGACGTTGCCGCGTGCCGAGCTTGCGGCGCTGCAATTGCAACGGCTCAAGGCGACGCTGGCGCGCGCCTGCCAGGCGGTCCCGCATTACCGGCGCCGGTTCGCCGCCGCCGGCGTCAAGCCCGACGATCTGCGCGCGCTCGCCGATATCGCGCGCTTCCCATTCACGCTGAAGGCCGATTTGCGCGACAATTATCCCTACGGCATGTTCGCGGTGCCGCGTGAGCGGCTGCTGCGCATCCACGCGTCGTCGGGAACGACCGGTAAGCCCACCGTCGTCGGGTATACGCGCGCCGATCTCGATCTGTGGTCCGACCTGATGGCGCGCTCGCTGGCCTGCGTCGGTGTGCGGCCAGGCGACATGGTGCATAACGCCTATGGCTACGGGCTGTTCACGGGAGGGCTCGGCGTTCATTACGGCGCCGAGCGGCTCGGCTGCACCGTGGTGCCCATTTCCGGCGGCGGGACCGAGCGGCAGGTCGCACTTTTGTCGGATTTCGGCGCCCGTGTTCTGTGCGCAACGCCCTCCTATGCGCTCAACATCGCCGAGGTCGCCGACGCCATGGGCATCGACATCCGTGCGCTGCCGACGCGCGTTGGCGTGTTCGGCGCGGAGCCGTGGAGCGAGGCCATGCGGCGCGATCTCGAGGCGCGGCTCGGCATTATGGCGGCGGATGTCTACGGCCTGTCCGAAATCATCGGTCCCGGCGTCGCCAGCGAGTGCCACGTGGCGCAGGACGGGCTGCATGGCTGGGAGGATCATTTTCTGTTCGAGATCATCGATCCCGAGACGCAGACGCCAAAGCCCATGGGTGAGACCGGTGAACTCGTGATCACGACATTGACCAGGCAGGCGCAACCAATGGTGCGCTACCGCACGCGCGACATTACGCGCCTGAACGACGCGCCCTGCGTCTGTGGGCGCACGCATGTGCGCGTCATGCGCGTGACCGGACGCAATGACGACATGCTCATCATCCGCGGCGTCAACGTCTACCCCTCGCAGGTCGAGGCGGTACTGATCGGCTATGCCGGCCTTGCGCCGCACTACCAGATCGTGCTCACACGCGCTGGTGCGCTCGACGCCATGACCGTCGAGATCGAGCTCGCGCCCGAGGCGCCGAGCGACGAGGCCGCTCGGCGCGAGAAGGCGCGCGCGGTCAGCCATCACATCAAGTCGATGATCGGCGTGACCTGCGACGTCGTCATCAAGGAGCCCGGCGCCGTGCCGCGCTCACAGGGCAAGGCGGTGCGCGTGAAGGACGAGCGCGGAAAGGGCGGCTGAGCCCATGCGGCCAGCGGCCGCCGGTCGCGCCCGCCGCGTCGCGTCACGAGGCGAGTTGCACGTATTCGAAATCGCCCGGCTTGTTGTCGATGCCCACCTTGGGCGGTGCGATCCACAGCGCGAAGCGGCCGGCCTCGTATTGCGGTTGCATCAGCGAGGCGACGAATTCGCCGTCCTGCCGCGTCGGTAGCCAACGGTCCTTCTCGCGCCGCCACGTCGCCTGGTCGATGAGGACGCCCTCGGGTGTGGCTTCGACGTCGCGGAATTCGCCGATTTGGCGATGGAATGCGACGTGTGGTAGCGTCAGCCGGAAGGAAAACCCCGCCTGGTCGATGACCTTGTTCCAGCGCAGGATGCCCTTGACGCAGTCATTGGTGTAGTCGTCGCGCAGCCGCATGTTGAGCGCGGTTAAAGCCGGTTCCTCGACGCTCGTGATCTCGCCCCCCGCCAGCTTGAGCACCGGATAGGTCGCCGACCTGAGCTGGTGGTCGTCCTCGATCTGCGTTTCGCGATAGCGCCCCTTGACGCCAGCGTTGAAGGCATTGGCGGCATTGGTCGATACTTCCGAGCCAAATAGGTCGAGCGAAAGCGAGTAGTGCAGGTTGAGTTTCTTCTGAATGGTCGGCAGGTCGATCACGCCGAGCGCGCGCACGGCGGCGACGTCGTTTGCATCATCGACGCCGGCCGCCGTCATCGCCTCGCAGGTGCGCTGCACCACGCGGCTGATGCCGGTTTCGCCCACGAACATGTGGTGCGCTTCCTCGGTGAGCATGAACCGACAAGTGCGCGCGAGCGGGTCGAAGCCCGATTGCGCCAGGCTGTGCAACTGCATCTTGCCGTCGCGGTCGGTGAAATAAGTGAACATGAAGAATGAGAGCCAGTCCGGGGTTGCCTCGTTGAAGGCGCCGAGCATGCGCGGCTTGTCAGCGCTGCCGGAGCGGCGTTGCAGCAGTTCCTCCGCCTCGTCGCGCCCGTCGCGCCCGAAATATTTATGCAGGATGTAAACCATGGCCCACAGGTGGCGCCCCTCCTCGACATTGACCTGGAACAGGTTGCGCATGTCGTAGAGCGATGGCGCGGTCTGGCCGAGGTGACGCTGCTGCTCGACGGAGGCGGGCTCGGTGTCGCCCTGGATGACGACGAGACGGCGCAACATGGCGCGGTACTCGCCCGGCACGTCCTGCCAAGCCGGCTCGCCAAAATGCTCGCCGAATGGCACTTTGCGATCCTCCTCGGCGGGCGCGAGCAGGATACCCCAGCGGTATTCCGGCATGCGCACGTAGTCGAACTTGGCCCAGCCGCGCGGATCGACGGAATAGGCGGTGCGCAGATAAACGAGCGATTCCTGGAATCCCGTCGGTCCCATGTTCCGCCACCAGTCGAGGTACCCGGGATGCCAGCCCTCGAGCGCGCGCAGGACGCGGCGGTCGTCAGAGAGCCCGACATTGTTGGGAATGCGGGTCGAATAATCGACATTGATGATGCTCATGGCCTGCTCCGGGGCTGTTCCCTGTTCTTCGGCTATACCCGTTTGGTGTCGAATTCCGGCTTGCGCCCGCTGCCATACAGCGGCAGTGCACCTTGCGCGCCGACGGCGTTCGGGCGCTGGAAGATCCAGTTTTGCCAAGCGGTCAGGCGGGCGAATATCTTGGTTTCCATGGTCTCGGGTCCGGCAAAGCGCAAATTCGCTTCCATGCCGGTGAGCGCGTCGGCGGAGAAGCTTGCGCGCTCCTCCAGAAACACGCGGATCTCGTCATCCCAGTCAATATCGTCGCGGGCGAATGTCACGAGGCCAAGATCCGCGGCGCGCTCGGCGTCGATGTCTTCTCCAATTCGCGCGCGCGCGCGCTCGACCGCCTCCGGCTCGCCGAGAAACCGCGTCGCCAGCCGTGTCAGGCCGTTGCTCATGGCGAGATCGCCGGAAAAATTTACCTTGTCGAGCGTCAACTGCGCCGACGGGCGATTGTCGCCGTCAAGCGAACCGATCAGCATATAGGCGCGGTCGGCCGCGAATACGATCTCCGCCAGTGTTCCCGCGAAGCATGAGCCGGGCTCTACCAGGGTCACCAGCGAACGTGAGGTGAGGTCGATGCGCTTAAGCAGGCGCTTCCACTTGAGGCGGATCTCGCGCGCCAGCCAGTGGTCGCGCTCACGGCCGAGGAGGTGGTCGTAGCCGATAATCGCGGATGCATCGCCCTGTGAGCGGAACACGATCGCGGCGATGTCGAATTCGTTGAGGCGAATATCGAGAATGGCGTCATCAAGCTCGCGCGCAATGGCAAGCGGCCACGCGGCGGCGCCGCGCTCGACCAGATCCCGCGCGCTTGCCGGCGCCGCTTCGACGGGTCCGCGCAGCGTGATCGCCGCCAGCCGCGCGCCGCGGTCGAATTCCACGCTCACGAAGCGGTACTCGCGGCGATCGGCATCGAGGCGTCGCTCGAGCGGGGGCAGCGAAATTCCGCTCTCCACGCCCGCCGCGCCCGCCGTTTGCGCGAAGCGTTGAACGCGGTCGGCGACGGCCGTCTCCAACTGCGAATTCGCCACCGCGTCATCGACGAGCCGCCACTCGACGGCGCGCTTGCCGCGCACCCCCTCCTCGGTGGTGCAGAATACGTCGGCGAGGTCGCGCCGGACCTTGCGCTTGTCGGTGACGCGCGTGAGCCCGCCAGTGCCGGGCAATACCGCGAGCAGGGGCAGTTCCGGCAGCGACACCGACGCCGAACCATCGTCGACCAGGATGATATGGTCAGCGGCAAGCGCCAGCTCATAGCCGCCGCCCGCCGCCGTGCCGTTAATGACGCAGATCGTGCGCAGACCCGAAGCGGCGCTGGCGTCCTCGATGGCGTTGCGCGTCTCATTCGTGAACTTGCAGAAATTGACCTTGTGCGCGTGGCTGGCGCTGGCCAGCATGCGGATATTGGCGCCGGCGCAGAAGACGCGCGGCTTGCCCGAGCGCAGGACAATGACGCGCACCTGCGGATGCTCGAAGCGCAGGCGCTCGACGGCGTCGGCCAACTCGATATCGACGCCAAGGTCGTAGGAATTGAGCTTGAGCTCGTAGCCCTCGAACAGGCCGCCCTTTTCGTCGACATCCATGGTCAGCGCCGCCACGGCGCCGTCGACTGCAAGCGTCCAGTGGCGGTAGCGGGACGGGTCGGTCGCAAAATCGATTCGCGCCGCGCCGTTAGCGAGCTTGCGGTCGGTCTCGGCCATGCGGGGTTCCGTGCTTCGAGGCTGGTGACGATGCATTATAATGCATGAAGCGGCCGCGACAACACTCAATCTTCGCCTTTTCACCGCATTGCGTGCGTGGTTTCGCCGCGCGCCTGCTATTCCTGGAATTCGGCCTCGCGGTGCCCGCCCAGCAATCGGTTCACAAAGCCCGACACGATCGTCAGGGTCTGCGCCGGCTCCTCCTTGTGCGGGGCGTGCCGCGCCTCGACGAGCGCGATCTCGAGCGGACAATAGCATTCCTCGCGCGCGACCTCGATTTGGCGCATGGTGCCGTACTGATCGCCGGTTCCCTGCAGCGCCAGCATCGGTACGCGGATATAGGCGAGCGCGTCGGTGATATCCCAGCTGCGGAATTGCGGGTCGAGCCAGGCGTCGTTCCAGCCGCGGAACGCCACGTCGACGTTATCGTGCCAACGCGCCAGCCGTTGGCGTAGATCGCCATGCGCATAGAGTTCGCGCGCCTGCGCGATCGCCGAGAGACCGATGTCCTCGACGAAGAAATGCGGTGCGATGAGAACGAGCCCGCGGATGCGGTGGTCCTGGATGCTGCCGGCATAGATGGTAGCGATCGAGGCGCCATCGCTATGGCCAATCAGGAGGCCGCGGCGAAAGCCGATGGCGTCGAGGAGCTTGGGGAGAATGTCGACGGCCTCGGTACGCATGTAGTCGAGCGGCCGCGGGAGCGCGACAGGGTCGGATTGGCCGTAGCCGGCGCGCGAATATATGAAAACGCCGGCGCCGGTGGCGGCTTGCAGGTGGTCCGGAAAGTCGCCCCAAAGGCCGACGCAGCCGAGCCCTTCGTGCAGCATGACCACGGTCGGCGCAGCCGACGGCGGCGGTCCAATCATGCGGTATTCCAGCCGCCGGCCGGCGACGCGCAGGAAGCCTTCGCCCGCCGCCAAACTCATCGCTGCCGCCGCGCCACGAGGCTCATCCGCCTTTAGTGTCGCGACGGCGCGCTGCCGCCCGCGCCGGCGGCGGTGCCGGTTCGATCATCGCTGTGGCGATGCGCAAGAGTTTCCTGAAGCTGCGTGTCATTGCCTCGCCCGAAGTGTCGAGCACCGCGGCGGCGCGGGCATAATCGTCGTGGCGAGCGTCGAGGATGGCGAGAAGGTCCGCCATGGCCTCGCGATTTTGCGCCATCGGGCGCAGGTCACCTTGTGCGAGCACGCGGCGCATATGTTCCTCCGGCCGCGCCTGCACCCAGATCGTATGCGTGCGGCGCAAAAGAAGGTCGTAGGTCTCTGGGCTGGCGACTATCCCGCCCGCGGTCGCGATCACCGCAGTCTCATGCTGCGCCAGCGCGCGTTCGAGGCAAATGCGCTCGAAGCGCCGGAACGTGGCGATGCCGGACATTTCGATCAGCAACGGCAGGCCGGCGCCATATTCCTCCTCGACCAGCCGGTTGATCTCGATAAAGGGAAAGCCGAAATGCTCGGCGAGCAAGCGGCCAAGCGTCGATTTGCCACCGCCGCGCAGGCCGATGAGCGCGATCCGCCGCTCGCGTCCGGCGGCTTCGGGTCGCTGCAGCCGGGTTCCGATGAGGGCGGTCAGCGCCGGCAATTCGGCGAGCGGCGCGCGCGCCACCACATCGAGTGCCTGCGTCGGCGTTCCCGGGCGCGCGGGCGCGCGCGGCAAGAGTTCGCAAACCGGAACGTCGATCGCGAGCGCGATGGCGCGCAGGACCGTGACTGAGGGATTTCCAGTGCCGCCCTCGATCTGCGCCAGATATCGCTCAGAAATGCCTGAATCCGCCGCCAGCCGACGCCGGCTGATGCCGCGCTTGGCCCGCCCGAGCCGCACCAGCCGGCCGACCTCGCCGACGTAGCGCGCTGCTTCCGCCGCGCCCGCCGCCGCGTGGGCATCGCGTCGCCATAGTCCGGGTTTTGCCACGGCTACCTCGTTACCGGAACTATAGTACATGTTCGCGGCGCGCGCCATGCGTCGGCATGCCTGGCCCGCATTCAGATGCCAAGGTAGCGGTGCTGCACGTCTGGTTGCGCGGCAAGCTCGCTTGAGGATCCTGCCCACACGACGCGGCCGCGTTCGATCAGATAGTGGCGGTCGGCAATGGCGACGAGCGCGTCAACGTTCTTATCGATAACCAGGATCGACTGCCCGGCGCGGCGCAGCCGTGCGAGGCACTGCCAGATTTCGGTGCGAACGAGCGGCGCGAGCCCTTCGGTCGCCTCATCAAGGATGAGCAGGCGCGGATTGGTCATGAGCGCGCGTCCAATCGCCAGCATCTGCTGTTCGCCGCCCGAAAGTTGGCTGCCCATGCTCGCCGAGCGTTCTGCCAGTCGCGGAAACAGATCGAGAACCTTGGCAAGCGTCCAAGGCTCGGCGGCGCTGCGGCGATTGGCCGCCGTTGCGACCAAGTTCTCGCGCGCCGTCAGGTTGGGAAAAATCTGGCGACCTTCCGGAACGAGCCCGATACCCCGCTGGGCCACGCGATAGGCGGGCCAGGCGCGGATGTCCTCGCCGTCAAAGCGGATCGTTCCCGCCGCCGCCGGGGTAAGCCCCATGATTGAGCGCACGGTGGTCGTCTTGCCCATGCCGTTACGGCCCATCAGGGTCACCATTTCGCCGGCGCGGATCGCAAGCGACATGCCAAATAGCACTTGGCTCAGACCGTAGCTCGTTACCACGTCGTCAAGCGACAACAGGTCGGAACTAGCCATGGCCGATCACCGGCGCGCTGTCCTCGCCAAGATAGGCGCGCCGCACCTCGGCATTGGCGCGGATTTCCTGCGGGCTGCCAGAGGCGATGACGCTGCCATAGACGAGGACGGTGATCCGGTCGGCCAGCGCGAAAACTGCTTCCATGTCGTGTTCGATGAGCAGGATGGTCAGCTCGCGCTTGAGCTCGCGCAGCGTTTCCACCATGCGCGCGGATTCCTCCGGCCCCATGCCAGCCATCGGTTCGTCGAGCAACAGCATGCGCGGCCGCGTCGCCAGCGCCATGGCGATTTCGAGCTGCCGGTGCTCGCCATGGCTCAGCCGCGAGACGACGACGTCGGCGCGCTCGGCAAGCCCCACGCGCGCCAGCGCGGCGCGCGCCGGATCGCGCAGCGCCTTTTCCGCGCGCGCCGGCCGCCAGAAGCGGAACGAATGCCCGGCATGCGCCTGCACGGCGAGCGCGACATTGTCGAGCACGCTGAAATCGAGAAACAGCGACGTGATCTGGAACGAGCGCGCCAGGCCGAGCGCGCTGCGCCGGTAGGTCGGCGTCGCGGTGATGTTGCGCCCGTTGAAACGGATGGCCCCCGAATTGGGGGTGATCTCGCCGACAAGCTGGCCGATCAGCGTCGTCTTGCCGGCGCCGTTCGGCCCGATGATGGCATGCAGCTCGCCATGCGGCACCGACAGCGAAATCTCGTCGGAAGCGACGACGCCGCCGAAGCGCTTGGTGAGGCGGTCGATATGCAATAGCGGTTCAGTCACGGTTCGCTCCGGCCAGAAGTCCATCAATGCCGCCGCGCGCGAACAGCACGACCAGCAGGAACAGCGGTCCGACGATGATCTGCCAATACTCGGTCACGTCCGAAAGAACCTCCTCGAGGACCAGCAGCGTCACCGCGCCAATGAGCGGTCCGAACAGCGAGCCCATGCCGCCAAGCACGACCATGACGATGAGATCGCCGGACCGCGTCCAGTGCATCACCGCCGGACTCATGAATTCGGTGTGATTGGCAAGCAGCGCGCCGGCGAGCCCGCACATGCTGCCGGCGATGACGAAGGCGGTAAGCCGGTAGCGGGTGGTTGGAAATCCAATGGCGCGCATGCGGCGGTCGTTCGAGCGCGCGCCGCACACCACCATGCCGAAGCGCGAATTGACCAGCCGCCACGTCAGGTAGATCGATCCCAGCAGCAGCGCGAGACAGACATAGTAGAACACGATCTTGTTGGACAGGTCGACGATCCCGCCAAACTCGCTGCGCCGGTAAATTGTCATGCCGTCGTCGGCGCCGTAACGGTCGAGGCCGACCGCGATGTAGTAGACCATTTGCGCGAAGGCGAGCGTGACCATGATGAAATACACGCCGCGCGTGCGCAGGCAGAGCGCGCCAATCACCAGCGCCGATAATGCCGAGGCGGCGAGGGCAAGCGGCCATTGCAAATATCCGGAATAGACGCCTTCGAACGCCACGATGCCGACGGCATAGCCGCCGATGCCGAGATAGGCCGCGTGCCCGAAGCTCACCATCCCGCCATAGCCGAGGATGAAGTTGAGGCTCGTCGCGGCCATCGCCAGGATGACGATGCGGGTGAACAGCGTGAGCGGGAAATAGTTGCCGGCGAGGACGACATAGAGCGGCACGAGCGCGAGCGCGACCACGAGCGCGATGATCACCAGACCGCGGACGGTAAGCACCGCGTTCATTTGCCCGCCACCGGAAACAATCCCTCGGGCCGCAGCACGAGCACGACCGCCATGAGAAAATAGATGAGCATGGACGACAGCGCCGGACCCGCCGTCGACGCGGCGGCGGAACTGAGCACCAGCTTGAACAAATCGGGAAGAAAAGCGCGGCCAATCGTGTCGACGAGGCCGACAAAGATCGAGGCAATGAAGGCGCCGCGCACGGAGCCGATGCCGCCGATGATGATGACCACGAAAGCCAGAATGAGGATGTTCTCGCCCATGCCGATCTGCGCGGTGAGGATCGGCGTTTGCATGACGCCGGCAAGTCCGGCGAGCGCCGCGCCCAGTCCGAAGACCAGCGTGTAGAGCAGCTTGATATTGATGCCGAGCGCGCCCACCATCTCGCGGTTCGAGGCGCCGGCGCGAATGAGCATGCCGATGCGCGTGCGCATGACAAGCACGTAGAGAAACAGCGCCACCGCCAGCGCCACGACGATGATGCCGAGCCGGTAGGTCGGGTAGCGGATACCGCCAAGAAGCTCGACCGAGGTATTGAGCCAGGCCGGCAATGTGAGGTTCAACCCGGCCGGGCCCCAGATCAACCGCACCAGCTCGTTGAAGAACAGGATGAGGCCGAACGTGCCGAGCACGTGATCGAGGTGGTTTCGGCCGTAAAGCCGGCGCAGCGCCACGAGGTCGACGACCATGCCGACGGCCAGCGTCGCCAAAAGTCCGAGCACCACGCCGAGGAAAAAGCTGCCGGTCCAAGCGGCGAAGGTTGCCGCCAGGAACGCGCCCAGCATGTAGAAGGAACCATGCGCCAGGTTGACCAGGTCCATGATTCCGAAAACGAGCGTCAGCCCGGCGGCAAGGAGAAAGAGCAGCAGGCCGAATTGCAACCCGTTGAGGCACTGTTCGATCAGCAGAAGCATGGATTGAGCACCCACAGGAGCATGATCGATCCGCTTGGACGCGCGGTTGATTGCGAAAGCCAATTCTTGACGCGGGAAACAGCGACAAGCTCACCATCATCCGACATTAAGCTTGCACCGAGCCGCGGCTCTGGCCCACTCGCGGTGGGAGCGCGGCCGCGATTCCCCCGCTGCGTGCCGAAATGTCGGGTCACGGCCTGCCCGGACGCGCGACGCGCACCATGTTCGCCGCGCGCGCGAATGGCGGCGCCTTTGCCGCGCCGCCACTCGCCGTTAACGGACGCGCGCCGCTATTTCATGGCGCACTTGCCGTGATACTGGTCCTGGCTGTCCTTGATGATCGTGGCAACCGTTTTGAGGGTGAGCTCGCCGGCGGCGTCCTTGACCACGTCCTGCAGATAGAAGTTCTGAATGGGGAAGTGGTTGTTGCCGTATTTGTAAGGCCCGCGCACCGAGGCGTAATTGGCCTTCTTCATCTCCACGCGCATGGCGTCCTTCTTGGTCAAATCGCCCTTCACCGCCACCACGGCGCTATTGATCAGGTTGGCGGCGTCATAGGCTTGCGAGCCATAGAACGAGGGGGTGGTCTTATGCTTGGCGCGGAAATCCGCGACGAACTTCTTGCTCGCCGGGAACGGCAGGTCGTTGACCCATTGTTGCGCGCCAGGCACGCCCAGCGCGAGGTCCTTCTGCCGCGGCAGCGACAGTGAGTCGATCGTGAAGGCGGTATAGAGCGGTATCACGCCCTTGAGGCCGGCCTGGGCGTATTGGTTGAGGAATTGCACGCCGGCCGCGCCGGGATAGAACACGAAAACCGCGTCCGGCTTGGCCGCCTTGACCTTTGAAAGCTCAGCGGAGAAATCGAGCTGGTCGGGCCACTTGGTCAGTTCCTGGCCGATCACCTTTCCCTTGAAGGTGGCGGCGACGCCGGACATCATGTCCTTGCCGGCGGCATAATTGGGACCCAGCAGGTAGAGCGTCTTGACGCCCTTCTGGTTCATGTACAGTCCCATCGCCTGCGGCGTCTGGTCGTTCTGCCAGGAGGTGGAGAAGAAATAGGGCGAGCACAATTCGCCGGCGATCTGGTGCGGCCCGGCATTGGCGCTGATGAGAAAGGTCTTGGAATCAACGACCGGCTTGATCGAGGCGAGCAGCACGTTCGACCACAAGTAGCCGGTGACGAAATCGACCTTATCCGATTGGATGAGCTTTTCGGACTTCTGCTTGCCGATTTCCGGCTTCTGCTGGTCGTCCTCGTAGATCACTTCGACCGGCAGTCCACCCATCTTGCGGCCGAGATGGTCGAGCGCAAGTTCGAAGGAATTGCGCATATCGTTGCCGATCACCGCGGTCGGCCCGCTGAATGTTCCGATGAATCCGATCTTGACGCTTTTCTGCGCCATTGCCGGTCCCGCCGTCAGCGCCAGGATGGCGCCGGCCGTCAGCATGAGTTTTTTCATGTTTCGTCCTCCCAGATCGTTACGCTGCCAAATGTCCTAACGCGGGGGGGCCTCCGCCCGCAACCGAAAACGCTGTATCTTGCCCGTCGCCGTTTTTGGCAAATCGCCGCGGAATGTGATCCAGCGCGGATATTTATACGGCGCCAGCCTGCCCTTGACATGCTCCTGCAACGCGCGCGTGCGGTCCTCGCCCTGCTTAACGCCCTCCTTGAGCACGACGAAGGCTTTTGGCTTGATCAGCCCGTCGGCGTCCGGCCAAGCCACGACCGCGGCTTCGAGAACGTCCGGGTGGGTCATGAGCACGCCCTCGACCTCGAAGGGCGACACGTAGTTACCCGACACCTTGAGCATGTCGTCGCGCCTGCCGCAGTAAACGAAATAGCCGTCCTCATCCTCGCGGTACTTGTCGCCGCAGCGCGTCCACTCGCCGAGAAACGTCGCGCGCGACTGGGCGCGATCGTTCCAATACATGATTGCGCTGGTTGGCCCGCGCACCAGCAATTCACCCATCTCGCCGCGCGTGACCACGTTGCCATCGTCATCGACGAGCTTGATGTCGTAACCGGGAAGCGGCTTGCCAGTGGTCCCGTATTTCACGTCGTTCGGCCGGTTGGAAAGAAAAATATGCAGCATTTCCGTCGAGCCAATGCCGTCGAGGATGTCGCAGCCATAGCGCTCGACCCAGCGCTGACCGACGTCGAGCGGGAGCGCCTCGCCGGCGGACACGCAATGACGCAAATTCAGCGACGTGGGCGCGTTGGCGCTGGCAAGAAACGCGGCGAAAAATGTCGGCACACCAAAAAACACGCTGACCGCGTGCCGGGTGAGGATTTGCGCTACGCCCTCGGGCGTCGGACGATCGGCGAGCAGCACCGTGGTCGCGCCCACCGACATCGGGAAGGTCAACGCATTGCCGAGCCCATAGGCGAAGAATAGCTTGGCCACAGAGAATATCACGTCATCTTTGGTCAGGCCGACGACCGGCGCGCCGTAAAGCTCGTCGGTGAGCCGCAGGTGTGCGTGCAGATGTACCGCGCCTTTTGGCTTTCCCGTCGAGCCCGACGTATAGAGCCAGAACGCCATGTCATCGCGCGTTGTTGGTGCGGTGAACGGCGCGCTGGCGGCATTGGCAAGAAGATCCTCGAGCATGCGATGCCCACGCGCCGCGTCGCCCGACACGATGACATGCGCGACATGCGGGCAGTCGGGAAGGATGTTTTCGAACTTCGCCAGCAGCGCGTCGGATACGACCAGTAGCCGCGCGCGGCTGTTGTTGAGCATGAAGCGGTAATCGTCCTCGGTGAGCAGCGTGTTGACTGGAACGGCGATGATTCCGGCCTTGAGCGCGCCAAGAAACGCCGTTGGCCAGTCGATCGTATCGAGGAGGCAAATCAGGATGCGTTCGTCGGGCCGCACATCAAGGGAGCGCAGGACGTGGCCGAAACGCTCGACGCGGTCCGCAAGCTGCCCGTAGGTGCAGGCGCCGCGCCGGTCGATAAAGGCCGGCTTGTCGGCGCGGCCCGCCGCCAGATTGCGCGCCAGGATATCGGCGGCAAAATTATACGAGCGCGCGATGGCTTCCGCCGGATCGCCAATGGCGTCCGCTGCACCCGGGATAGTTGCGTCGGCATGCGTGCTCATGCTGATGTCCCGCCCGCCCGCACGCGCATCCCCTCAAGCGTCATTCTGGTCGCCAGCCCGCCGAGCACGCGCCAGCACGCCCACTGCGAACATGCACTATAGTGCAATAAAGTGCAATTCGGAGCGCTTGGCCATGCGTGGATTTCCCGCCGCGAGGGTCACGCGTTTGCGTCGTCCTGCGGCGCTGCGCTGGCCGCAGGGGGCGGCGTAGCGGATGCCCCTGGGTCGAATTTGCGCAGGCGTTCGACCTCGCCCTCCATGCGCGCGATGTTCTGGAACAGGCGACCGGTTGTAAGTTGGAGCAGATAGAGGCCAAAGGTCGGATTCTGAAAATAGAGCTGCATGATGTCGCGATAGGTGACCATGAGGACCTCGCCATCTTCGCCGCACTCCAGCGTTTGCGTGCGCTTGTTGTCCGGTGATAGGAGGCCGAGTTCGCCGACGACCTGGCCCGATGGAATGACGATGCCGGATTCGCGCAGGCGGAACTGGCCGTTGAGCGTGTAGTAGAGTTCCTTGGCCTCGTCGTCCTTGAAGAACAACACGTCGCCCTTCCGGTAGCGTCGGCGTTTCATGAAATGCTTGAGCCAATCCATCGACAGGTCGCCGCGCGAGGCGCGTTTCACACGGGTCACCAGTTGCACCATCTGGTGCAGCCGGTAGGCGTTGAGCGGCAGCAGCGCCAGATGCATGAAAAACGTCGTATAGGATTGGCCGAGCAGTCCCGATGTGATGAAAATGACATTACTCGTGAGCGCCATGATGCGTAGCGGAATCATCGTCTTCATCGAGAACGTGGCGACCGTTACCGGCACCGCCAAATACCCGATCAGCTCGGTCCAATTCGTGCTCATGCACGGCCTCCGCGCGGCGTTACGTCCGCTGGACATTCCGATCGCCGGCGATGATAGCGGCGCTCGCTGGCCGCTGTCCCGTGGGCGATGGTCGCAGTTCCTCGATCACGAAGATTTTGGATCGAATCGATGTAAAATCATGTTCGCGATTGATTCCTATAGGTTAGAGCATCATTTCGTCTCGGAAACCGCCTCGCGTTTTTCGCCAGCTTGCTCCGGCGGATCATCGAGCCATTAGCTTGCGCGCGCCAGGGAAATCAACACTCGCGATCAATCGGTGCAAGCTTGTGTGCGCCAAATATGTCCACGTGCGCGGCGCGTGCTGGCTTGTGTTGATTACGTCCACGCAAGCGGTGATTGCCTGTCCGCGTTGATCGCGTCGATGCGGGCCGCGCAAGCCAATATTGCGCGAAGCGGCCTCGTTTGCCTGCCCGATTATTGCAACCTGTTGCCCTGCCGATGTCCACCCGGCGGCGATAGGCGCTAGAATGTCGGGCTGCGATCTTGGGCGGCGAGGAGGAGCCATGCGTGACGCCGTTATCGGTGCGATTGTCCTCGGGTTGGTTTTTGCCGTGGTGGCCTGCGCGCCGGACAATGGGAAGGCGATCGTGCCCGACAGCGCGGAAGCGATCGGACTGATCGACCGCAGCTTGCAAAGCGCGATCAGCGCTGACGACGAGCGTGCGGTCGGTCGGCGGCTGGCGGCCAAATTCACCCTTACCGATGCCGCCGGCAAACGCTGGCTGAAATCCGCGGTGCTCAAGGATGTTGAGTCCTTCGGCGGCGAGGAGAACGACGTCACGATCAATTTTTACAACACGCTCGCCGTCGTGATGGGAACGCGCAAGGACACGCGTTTTGCGCGCGTCTGGGCCAAGCGCGTCCTCGGCTGGCGGTTGTTCGCGGCGATCGAGACGCCGATTGCGGCGGCGCCGGTGGAAGTCGCCACGGCTGCGGGCGACTGCGTCAATCCATGCCGCAGCGTGCCCTATGCCGCCAAATCAGAGGTGGAATCGGCGGTCCTTGCCGCGTGGCAGCGCCTCGAAACGGTGAAATGGCAGCCCAATGCCGACGCGGTGGCCGACGGCCTCGCCGACGAATTCGCCGGCGTTACCAGTTCCGGCTTGCGCGGCCGCGAGCAAATTGTCGCGGCGGTTCGGCGCGGGGAGGGCCAGCGCAAAGGCCAGCCGGGCGACCCCGTTGACTTCATGCGCATCCACGTCTTTGGCGTTGCAACTGCGCTCATCCTCACGCGCCAGACGCCGTTCGCCGGCGGCCGGCCCTATGCCGGCCTGCGCGTGTGGATCTTGCGCGCTGGCAGGTGGCGGGAGACTCTAAGCCAGGAAACGACGATCGAAGCGGCGCCGCCGGTGCCGCCGACGGGGTCAGGCGACTAAGCCGCCCAAGGCCTGACGCGCTCGGCGGGAATAGAATGGCGCCAGTGGTGTTCTAAACCACTACGCAGCGGCCGCGCGCTGGCCACGAACGTGGATTGCGTGTGTCAGGTCGGGCTTGCACCGTGCTATGCAGCGCGTATCTGACGCTGGCTGATGGCGGAGTAATCGGCCGGACCCATGCCGGTTCCGTTGCGGCTGCCGCGCAAAGTTGATCGCCCGTGGCGCGCGCTGGTAGGATAACGCTTTGCACGCGTGTCATTGCACGCTCATATTTCGACACGACCCGCGCGCAAGGGTCTGGCCAATGAGGCGAAACAAAAGGGTGAGTTGAAAAGGTGGGGTAAATCCTCCCGGCAATCCGGCGGCGACGTGCGTGCCGGATGCCTTGCGGCAGAAGCGGAAAATTTGCCGATGTGACAGATGCGATCATGTTTGAAATCAAAGCGTTCGGGGCTCACCACGCTCCAGAAATCGGGATGGCAGTATGACACGGAGAATACGACCGGTTTTGGCGGCCATTGCCCTGGCCATGCTGATCGGTACGGCCAACGCGCCGGCGCAGGATGCGCCGGCCGCGACCGGCGACACGGCCAAGGGCAAGGCCTTTGTCGACGCCAAGGGCATGACACTCTACACATATGATCGCGACACGGCCGGGCGTTCGCGTTGCAGCGGACAATGCGCAGATTTGTGGCCGCCTTTCGAAGCCCCGCCGGGTGCCAAACCGGCCGGTGACTGGACGATCGTGGCGCGTGGCGACGGCGTCAGACAATGGGCGCATAAAGGCAAGCCGCTCTATCTGTGGAAGGACGACAAGAAACCGGGTGACGTGACCGGCGACGGCGTCAACAACGTGTGGCGGCTGGCCAAGCCATGATCGCCGACATTCAGGCCGCCACGTCAGGCAAGCCGTCGAACGTATAGAACTGCACCGTCTGAATGCGCCCCTTGACGGGGGCATCGTGCAGTGTTCGCTCGCCGACATTGATGCCGGCCATTTCCGCCGCCCGGCGCGAAACGATCACCGAGCAATTGAATTCCTTGGTCAGGCTTTCGAGCCGCGCGCAGGTATTCACGGTATCGCCAATGGCGGTGATGATCTGAGAGCCCGGCGGCCCCATCGAGCCGACGATGGCCTCGCTGAAATGAATGCCGATGCCGATCCGCAGCGGTTGGGCCAGCTCCGCGCGCAGCTGATGGTTGAGCTGGTCGAGGCGCGCCAGCATTTCGCGCGCGCCGCGCAAGGCGTCGACCGCGCCGGTCGCCGGATCATTGCCGTGGAGGCCGTAAAGCGCCATCAGCCCGTCGCCGGTGAATTGCGAATAGTGGCCGTTGGTCGCGATGAGCGCGTTGGTCATTTCGTGAAAGAACAGGTTGAGGATGTACAGAACGTCGTAGGGCAGCTTGGATTCGCCGAGCGTCGTCGACCCGCGCAGGTCGACGAAGACGACGGTCACCAGCCGTTCGCTGCCCTCGAGCCCACCCTTGATGCGGCCATCGGCCGCGGTTGCGTCGACCGCACATAACGGCGTCACCGCAATGTCCGCGGTCGGCCGCACCTGGCAGGCGAGCCGCATGCCGGGCGATGCCTCGATGCGGGCAAGCGCCTTGGCCTCCAGCCGCTCGGGCGGAGGCAATTCTTCCAATCCGCGCGTGACCTGTATGCGGCAAGTGGTGCAGCGTGCGCGGCCACCGCAGACCGAAGCATGCGCGATGCCATTCTCGCGCAGCGTCTCGAGCACGGTCGCGCCGGGCAATACGATGAGGTTGCGCCCGCCGGCATGGCTGAGGATGGGCGGGCGTCGCCGGCGTTGGACGAGGCTACGCACGCCGCGCGCGGCGAATGGCAGCAGCACCAGCGCGACATGAATGGCGAGGCCCTTGGCCGCCCAATCGCTGATTCGATCGCGCGTTTCCTGCGTGACGTTGGAATCGCCGAGTGAAGTCTCGACAAAACCGGCGTTGCGCGCCTCACGCAAGACCTGGTTGCCGCCGCTAACGAATCCGGCAAGCGCGAGTGTTGGTAGCAGGAGGCCGACAGCAAACATGACGACGCGCCAGTCGGGGTACCAGGCTTTGGTGCGCAGCCAGAAATGAATGCCGATGCAGGCGTGGGACCACACCGCAAGCAGCGCCGCCGCCTGCAGAATGCCCCGCCAAGGCGCGAGCTTCCAATAAACCAGCAGAATCGAACTGTAATAGAAATTCACGTCAAGAAACTGCTCAGCGACGCGCGTCGCAACGACATGCGCCAGGAGCAGCACGGGAATGCTCATGCCGAGCCCAAGCTGCCACCATTCCCAGCGGGACAGGCGCAACGAGCGCTTGACATAAATCGACCACAGCGCGTTGAGGTAGTGCACGAGAAAAGCAGTGACCAGGAGCGCGGTGCCGGCATTCGACCGCCACGGCTTCATCAACAGCGTCAATCCGAGTTCCGCCACCGGCAAAGAAATCAAGAGCAGGCTGTGGGCTGTCAGATGGCAGACCACGAATGCCAACATGACCAGCGCGCTCGCCAGCCGCAAATTGCCGCGGATCGTGTGCAGGCACGGGCGCAGGGAGGTGCCACGCGGGGCCTCGCCCGTCGATGGCGCCAGGATGGTCATGCAGCGGCGGCGGTCTGTCGCGAGATGCGCACCCGCGCCTTGAGGTCGGTGCGGCAGAACGCATGCAGGAAGCAGGTTTGTTCCGCCATATCGAGAATGTCGCGCGCGAAAACGTCATCCTCGCCGGTGTCGAGATAGACATGCGTCTCGACGGCGTCGGCTTCGCCCGACCTGGCAGTACCGCCAGAGGCACCGCCAAGTGAGAAATGCGTGTCTTGCAGGATGCGGTATTCGCGCAGCTCCTTCTTGGCGATCTTGGCGAAGCGGCCGAACTGGGTCATGAAGCAAAAGCCGATGCCGGCGGAAATATAGCTGGCTGCATCGGGCGCGCGGCCCTGGCCGCCGCCGGCCGCGCCTTCCTCCGAGAGAAAGTGGAAGATCGAGCCGCGCGGATTGTACTGATGCTCTTCGACATGGGTGATGCCGTCGCGGCGCAGCGTGCCGATGCCGCGCAGGTGCAGCAGGCGGTCCTGCTCGTCCTTCAGGCTGTCGCCGGCCGACGTTGTCGAGTGTTCGAGCTGCGGCGACATGCCATGCCGGGTCACGATGGACGACCAATCGCCCGACGCAGGCTTGGCCGGATCGAAACGGTCGCCGGGATCGGGCAGCGCGCTGCCGGCGAGCGGCGCGACGCGCGCGGGCGCCAGCGCGCGGCCGTTATGCGTGAGCGTGAACAGGCTCGACTTGACGCCGCGCATGAGGCCGTTGAGCGGAGAGGCGCTCACGGCGTCGCAGACGAGCGCACGCAGCGTATCTGCGTCGGCATCGGAATCGATCTGCGCCTCGAGTTCCACGTCCTTGGCGCCGCCGATCATCGTGCCCTTCAGGGCCGATCCCTTCATGGTGTAGTAATTGTCCTGCACGAGGCGGATGTGGCGTAGCGCGATTGCGCGCTGCTTCGCCAAGGCGCGGATTTCGTTCATGTAGGACGCCACCATGCCGGTGGTGAGGAATGCCAGCGGGCAGGGAGCTTCGTCGAGGCCGGCGAGGTAGGCGCCCTCGTCGCTGGCAAGCCGCCACGCCGCGCCCGCGACGCTCGAAGCGACCAGCGCCTCCTTCTGCATGCCGCCAAGCGCGCGAACCGCAAGGCGCACCGAATGGCCCCTGCGGCTCGCGGGCGGGGAAAAACCGATGCCAGCGGGATCGGCTACCTTGAAGAACAGCGGCTTGCCGGATTCCTTGAGTGCGTTGTTCATTGCGTCGTCCTTCATTCTGTGGCGTAGGCCGCGGCAGCGGCTACATCCGGTTCTGGGTCATGACGTTGAGGAGCGCGGGCGTGCCGGCGCGGATGCAAGCGAACACCCGCTCAAGCGCGCCGAGGAGCGCGGCCGGATTGTCCACCCGTTCGCCATGGCCGCCGCAGGTCTCGATGACTTTTTCATAGTCGGGGGCCGGGTTGAGCTCAACGAGCGGCATCACATTGGCCTTGGCCGCCTTGCCGTCGGGAAAAACATCGAGCGTTGATTGGCGCACCGCGTGCCAGGCGTGGTTATTGGCAACGATGGTGAGCGTCGCAAGCTTCTCCGCGCGCGCGACATAATGGAACGGCAGCGGATTGCCGAACATATAGGACCCGTCGCCGACGGCGGCGATCACCTCGCGAGCGGGCGCGGCAAGCTTGGCGCCGAGTGCCGCGCCAAGCGCGAAACCAAGCCCGCCGGCGGTCGAACTGCCGATATAGGAAAGTGGTGCGTCGAGTTCGAGAATTCCCGGCGGCACGCCAAGCTCGTTGACGATGATGGCATCGCGCGCCTTAAACTGATTGAGGCAATGCGCGAGCCAGGCAGGGTGCACCGGCGACTGGTCCCGCACCGTTGCCAATAGTTTCTCACGCCGCGCGCGCATCTCCGCGCGCACGGCTGCAACAGCCTTGCGGCGCGCCGCAATCGCCGCCTGCTTGCCTTTCATAGCGATCGCCAGGCACTCTTGGAGCATGGCAAGCGCAGCCGCGGAATCGCCCGCGATCAAGAGATCGGCCTCGAAGGCGCGGAATGGATAGCGCGATATCAGCGGGTCGGCGCCGATATGCACGATCTTGGCGTCGTGCCGCAGCTTCTGGGTCTTCGGAATCCACGGCACCGCGCTGTCGATGACCACGACGACATCGGCGTCGGCGAGATGCGTGCCGGGCAGGAAGCCAAGATTCATTGCATGGCTTGACGGCAGGTTAATGTCGCGCGCCTCGCTCTGGAGCACCGGCAGCGCGAATTCCTCGGCGAGCGTCGCGAGTGCGCCAAAGGCCGCCGCTGTGCGACCGACGGTCGAGGTGACGATCAGCGGGAACTGGGCGTTGGCGATCAGCGCCGCGACTTCGGCGATGGCGTCGGCGGATGGCGCCGCCGCGACGACCCCAAGCGGGCGTGGCGTGTTGCGCCTCGGCGGTATCGCCGGATCGGTCAAAACCTCGCGCGGCAGCGTCAGATAGACGGGCCCGCGTGGCGCGCTCATGGCGATGTCGAGGGCGCGGTCGATGATGGATTCAACCGGCTGGCCGGCGCGCAGCTCGTAGTCCCACTTGACGAATTCGCGCACCAACCCGCCCTGATCGAAGGCTTCCTGGCCCCAGTGAATTGAGCGGTTGCGCGAGGCGATGTGGCCGGTTTCCGTGATCGGCGTGCGTCCGGCGGCGAGCAGCACCGGCACGTCGTCGCGGTTCATGTTCATGAGCCCGCAGATCGTGTTGGCCGTGCCAACGGTGACGTGCACCATCACCACGGCGGGCTTTCCGGCGATGCGGTAATAGCCGTGCGCCATTCCCATGGCGACGTTTTCATGTGGGACCGTGACGACGCGGGGCAACCGCCGCGCCGTTCCCGAATTGCGCGAGATCGCCTCGATGATCGGGGCGAAATCAGTGCCCGCATTGGCGAAGACATAGTCGATGCCGCGCACGGCAAGGCGCGCGAGCAGGGCTTCCGAAGACATGTCCACGCTCGTGCGATCGTCCATGACAGCGGCGTTCCATGCGGTGTGCGGCGCCCGTTGCGGGCATTGTGGCGGCAGTTTAGATGGTGACGGCCAAGAGTTGCAGCGTTTTTCGCCAAAATCACGGATGATTTCGATGGAATTCCTGGGCGAAGCGAATAGATATTGCGCAGATCGGGCGCAGGAATCCAGCGCGCCGCGGAGATCGCGAGATTACACGATAACGACTGCGCGAAAACCGGCGTGTCGGCCTTTTTTGGCCCCCGGAAGCGTTCTACGGTCGTTTGCGCCCGTTGCCCCGCTGCAAGCGCGCGCCGACGAGAGCGTTCAGCGTTCCAATTGAATCGGAAAGCGCTCGATATTCTTTCGCATTGTCGCATTTTTCGCGGCAAACCGCTTTCAACTTCGCCGGATAATGCTCTAAGCAATCTCCAAGCGGCTTTTGCCGCGCGTCATGCCAAGGAAACGCCGCATGCGCCGCCGCCTTGCAGCTTTAGCAACTCTATCCCTCGCTCTCGTCACAGGTGCCAGCCCAGGCGCCGGCACCACCGCGGGTGCGCAGGGCTTCCCCGAGCGGCCCGTGCGCATTGTCGTGCCTTTCGCGGCTGGTGGGGCGAACGATATTGTCGCGCGGCTTATCCAGCCGCGACTCGAGAAGGCACTGGGCCAGCCGGTGATCGTCGAAAACCGGCCGGCGGCGAGCGGAACCGTCGGCACCGACGCCGTCGCCAAAGCGGCGCCGGACGGGCATACGCTGCTCATGGCTTTCACCACGCATACGGTTAACCCGGCGGTCAGCGCAAAATTGCCCTACGACACCGAGCGCGATTTTGCGCCGATCGTCATGATCGGCCGCAGCCCGCTTCTGTTCATCGTTAACGCCGATGTCGCGGCAAAGACATTCGCGGAATTTCTCGCGCTGGCGAAAGCCAATCGGGGAAAATTCAATTATGCGACGCCCGGCGCCGCGAGCCAGGCGCATCTTTTGGTTGCATGGTTGAGTAGCCTTGCCGGCGTGACAATGCAGCATATTCCCTACAAGGGCGGCGCGCCGGCGGTGCTCGCCACGGTGGCCGGCGAGACGCAGGTCACCGTGATGTCGCCGATTGCCTCGCTTGCGCAGATCAACGCTGGCCGCCTGCGCGCGCTCGCGGTCACGAGCGGGACGCGCGATCGGCATTTTCCCGAGCTGCCGGCGATCGCGGAGCATGGCTTCGCCGGCTTCGAGGGCGTGGCCTGGATCGGCCTGTTCGCGCCGGCGGCGACGCCGAGGCCGATCGTTGCGCGCATCAACATGGAGGTCAACCGCGTCATCCGCGATCCCATGATCGCAGCGCAGCTTGACGGCCAGGGCATGACTCCGGCCGGAGGTTCTCCAGATGAGTTCGCTGTCTTCGTGGCGTGCGAAATCGCGCGTTGGCGTGCCGCCGCGCGCAGCGCCGGCCTGGCGCCGAACTAGTGGGCTGACTCCCCTCGACATTTGATTTCCAAATGTCGAGGGGAGTCAGTCCACTGACGTTTTGAAGCGGTGGTGCGACCTGGACCCCGCTGCGCTGGCGAAAATGCTATACGCGGCCACGCGTCACACCGCCCTGTCCGTCCGCCGCTCGCCAATGGTCGGACCGAGCGCGATCAGCAAGAACGCGATGAGCGCGATCGGCGCGAAGGCACTCGCCGCCACGCCGGTCGTGTCCCATGCAAGGCCGCTGATAATCGGCACGATGACGGCACAGGAATAGCTGATGGTCATCATCGCCGCGGTGACGCGGTGCACGTCGTCGGGTGCGCTCAATAGCGGCGGCAACGCAAAAATGAGCACAAGCACGCTGGCGGCGGCAAAGCCAAGGAGCGCGGCCGCTGCGATGGCAAATGTCGCATTACCGAACGCGATGCCAATCGTCGCACCGAAGCTGACGACGCCGCACACAATATAGGGCCACCCCCGGCGCAGCAGCCGGTCGGCGTATGGCAGCAGCAGCAGCGAGGCCGGGAGTTGTCCGACATTGAGCGCCGTCAACGCCGCGCTGATGGCCTCGCGCTTGCCAGTGTGAATGAAATAATCGGGGATGAACGCGTTGGCCGAGAAGTACATGGCGTTGACGCTGCCGAACATCAGCCCGAGACGCCAGACCAGGGGATCCCTCCAATCCGGCCACCAGCGCCGACGCGTGCTCGCCGGCGCCACCGAGCGCGGCGCGAGCGCAACGATAATGAGCGCGATGGCAACGATCGGCACCGCCCAGGCGATGAACCCGAGCCGCCAGCTGCCGCCGAGCAGCGGCAACAGAATCGGCAAGGTGAACGCAACCGGAATGATCTCGCCGACCAGCAGTCCGTTGGTGAACACGGCGCTGCCGAGGCCTATGCGGCCGGGTGTCCAGGCGTGCACCAGCGGAGGCAGCGACGGCTGCATGATGGCAACCCCGAAACCGGTGACGATGGTCGCGGCGTAGAGTAAGAGCAGGTCGGGCGCAATGCCACGCAGCGCCGAGCCGAGCGCCGTTGCAACAAGGCCAGTGACCAGGGTGCGCACCGCCCCGAAGCGTGCGATGAGCAGCGAGCCGGGGATCGCCGCGCATGCGAACAGCACCGGCGGCAGCCCGGAGAGGATGCCGACCTGCGTCTCCGTCATTGCGATGTCGGCATTAATCAGCGGAATGACCGGCGGCACGGCAAGGATGGTGATGCGCAACCCGACGCCTGCGAGCCATAGCAGCGCGAGGTTGGTCAGAAAATGCGCCTCTGGCGGCGCGCTGGCCGAAGGAAGCAGGGGTGGGGTCATTGTGGGATAGGGTCCGCCATGCGGTATCAGGCGGGCGCGAGGCCGCGTTGGCGCGGCTGGTCGAGGATCGCTCTGGTCGACCTCCCAGGTGATGGCGGGCCCGGCTCGGCGTTGCGCGGGCACGCGGACAGGACGTCAAGCGCGGCGCGCTTGATGCCGCTTATGCAAATAACCGTGATCGGATCGCCCGTCTCGCCCACCTCGCCCACCTCGCCCACCTCGCATCCGGCGCGCGCGTTGCCGCGCGTTGCGCGCGAAGGTTACGCGCAAATCGGTTCGCCATCCAGCATGGACATGATCCGACCGCCGCCGCGCGGTCGCGTCGCAACTATTGTGCGGGCGATGCGCGATGCTGCGCGCGCGGCTCGTCGCGCCATCCGCGCGCGATATTGCTTGCCACGACCGCCACCGAATAGATCAGGATGCAGACAAGCACCGGCGTCGAATAGCGCATGCGCGCGTCGAATTGCTCCAGCGCGAACACGAAAACCGGGCCCAGCGCGCGAATAATATTGGCGGTGAGGGGCGATGTGCGCCCGATCCCCACCTGGAACCAGTAAAGCGGCAGCACGATCAGAGCGATAACGGCGAACGACAAGGTCGCGAACTGGGCTGGCGTCGCGATGTCGCCGAAGCTGCGATTCCAGGTCACCGCCGCGCCGGCGAACAGGATCAACGCGATATAGCGCACGGCCGTCACCGCATCCGCGCCGACGCCACGATCCTGAAGGCGTTTGCAAAATAGCAAGCTCACGGTGATGGAGGCGCCGCTGATGCTGGCCAGCGCCAGGCCGGCCAGCAAATCCACGCCGCGCGCTTCGCGCAGCCCGGCATGCCCGCTGAGCACCACCCACCACAGCGCCGCCAGGGAAAGCGCGATTGCGGCATAGAATGTCCGCTCGACGCGGCACGCCTGCGGCGCTTGCGCCAGGCTGATGCCGAAATACCCCATTGCGACGATTGTCAGCGGCCCCATGCCGCTATGGATCGTGTTGACGACGGAGGGATCAAGGCGCGTAAGCGCAAGGAAGTAGCACGACCAGGCGAGCGCGGTCGCGGCGTTGACCGCGAGGATTGTCGCAGCGTGCCCGCGCAATGCGCGCAATCCGGCCCGTCGGCGGATCAGCGCGACGGTCGCGAACATGGCGGTTGAGAGCAGGAACGCCAGCAGGATGACGACAAAGTGATCGACACGCTGAAAGACGCCGGCAAAATACACGTCGCGTAACGACTGCGACAGCGTGAAGACAAGCACAAGCAGCGGACCGGCGAGCGCGGCCATCGGATTCTCCAATTTTTCCAGGCCAGCATGCGCGTGCGTGCGTGACGGTTCCACCCGATTTCCCTGGCTGTCCGCAGTTGCCGCGCCAATGCCATTCCCGCCGACGCCCGAGACGCGCGCTTTGACATTTTCGGCAGGCTGCCGTTCCATGCTGCCGGGAACCATCGATCGTCAACGGATAATGGGAGGAAAACATCATGGGCCTGTTGTTGAATATGGTGTCCGGCGCCGCATTGGCGGCGCTCATGTCGGGGGCGGCCGGCGCGCAGGTGACGCTCAAGGCCTCGCACCAGTTTCCCGGCGGCAAGGGCGATCCGCGCGACGAAATGGTGCAAATCATCGCGCGCGACGCCAAGGCGGCGAATGTCGGGCTCGAAATCCAGGTCTATCCCGGCGCGTCGCTGTTCAAGCCCAATGAGCAGTGGAATGCGCTTGTCGGCGGCCAGCTCGATATTTCTTCCTTCCCGCTCGATTACGCTAGCGGCAAGGTGCGCGCCT
>JACQAE010000222.1 GCA_016195095.1 Pseudomonadota bacterium | reverse complement strand
CCGCCATGGTGGCCGCCAGCGGCTGCGCCCCGCCCATGCCGCCAAGACCGGCCGTCAGCAACCAACGGCCGGCGAGACTGCCGCCGAAATGGCGGCGGCCAATCTCCGAAAACGTCTCATAGGTTCCCTGCACGATGCCCTGCGAGCCGATGTAGATCCACGAGCCCGCGGTCATCTGGCCGTACATCATCAGACCTTTGCGATCGAGCTCGCTGAACTGCTCCCAGGTTGCCCATTTCGGCACCAGGTTGCTATTGGCGATGATCACCCGCGGCGCGCCGGCATGGGTTGGGAAAACGCCGACCGGCTTGCCCGATTGCACGAGCAGCGTCTCGGCCTCGCCAAGTCGCTCGAGCGTCGCGACCATGCACTCGAACGCCTCCCAACTGCGCGCCGCGCGACCGATGCCGCCATAGACGACCAATTCTTCCGGCCGCTCGGCCACGTCCGGATCGAGATTGTTCATGAGCATGCGCAAGGGCGCTTCGGTCTGCCAGGAGCGGGCGCGCAGCGACGTGCCGCGTTGCGCGCGCACGATGCGGTCGTTGTGGCGGCGCATGGTTGTCCTTTCAGATGGTTTTGGCGGCACGCAGGGCCGCGATCCGCGCCGCGTCAAGCGCGAGTTCGCGGCGCAAGACCGCCTCGGTATCTTCGCCCAGCGTGGGCGCACGCATCGGCGCAACGGCGGGGTCGTTGGAAAAGCGGACGGGCTGCGGCACCAGGCGGATATCGCCGAGCTTGGCGTTATGGCCCGGCCGCAGCAGGTTGCGCGCCGCGACATGCCCGCTCGCCAGCACATCGTCGAGCGTCCACACCGGCGCCGCCGGCACGTCGGCCCGTTGCAGCCGCGCAATCGCCTCCTCGCGCGTGCGGCCGCCAGCCCATGCCGCTATAATTCCGTGCAACGCGGCCTCATGGATATTGCGGTCGCGATTGGTTCGAAAGCGCGGATCATCGGCGAGATCCGGCCGCCCGATAGCCTCGCCGATGCGGCGGACGACGACGTCGGAAAAACCGACGAGGACGATGTCGCCGGTCGCGGTGGCGAAAGCGTCCACCGGGTAGGTTTCGGGATGGCGGTTGCCGACCCGGCCCACGGGCTGATCGGTGAACAGGCGCCGCGACAGGCTCGTGAGCAACATGGAAAACATCGAGTCGAGCATGGCCACGTCGATCGCGCGACCCACCCCCGTGCGCTCGCGATCGTAGAGCGCCACGGCAATCCCCCATGCCGCGAACATGCCGGTGGCGATATCGGCGATGCTCTCGCCGACGGCGGTCGCGCGGCCTTGGCGTTCGCCGGTCAGGCTCATGATACCGCTCATCGCCTGAATGACGAGATCAAAGGCAGGCCAGTCGGCGAATGGGCTCTCTTGGCCAAAGCCCGATATGGAGGCGCAGATCAGCCGCGGGTTGAGCGCCTGCAGCTCGCTTGGCGCCAATCCCAGCCGTTGCATCACGCCCGGCCGGAAGTTCTCCACCAGCACATCGGCCCGCCGCGCCAAATCACGCACGATGGCAACGCCGTCCGGAGCCTTGAGATTGACGGTCACGCTCTGCTTGCCGCGATTGAGCAGCGCGAAATACGTGCTTTCACCGTTCACGTGCGGCGCGAAGTGCCGCCCTTCCTCGCCGAAACCGGGCATTTCGATCTTCATCACCTCGGCGCCGAGATCGGCGAGCATGGCGGTGCAGAACGGCCCGGACATGACACGCGTCAGGTCGAGGACGCGCACGCCCTCAAGCGGGCGTCGCGACGTCGTCATGGCAATGCCTCCTTCGTATCAACGCTCACGAGCACCTTGCCGGTGGTGCGGCGCCCGGCCAGCGCGGCGAGTGCCTGCGGAAGCTGGTCGAGGCCGAATCTCGCGCCGATATGCGGCCGGATCGCGCCCTCGCTCGCCAATGACGACAGTCGGCCGGCGACGCGCGCGAGCATCGCGGCGTCGCGGTCATGGCTCCAATAGACCCCGATCGCGCAGGCGCGCTTGAGCAGCAGTCGGTTGGCGGGAATCGATGGAATTTCTCCGGAACTGAAGCCGACCACGAGCAAGCGGCCTTCCCAAGCGAGCGCGCGCAGCGCCTCCTTGGTCGCCGCTCCCCCGACCGGATCAACGATGACGTCGACGCCGCGCCCATCGGTGAGCGCCTTGACGGCATCGCTCCAGTCGTCGCGGCGGTAATCGAGCGCGTCCTGCGCGCCATGCGCGCGGGCGAGCGCGCATTTGTCGGCGCCGCCGGCGGCGGCGATGACACGCGCGCCAAGGTGGCGCGCGATCGCGACCGCGGCGAGACCCACCCCTCCCGCCGCGCCAAGCACCAGGACGACCTGGTCGGGTGCAATTTTCGTGCATTCCGTCAGAGCCACAAGCGCGGTGGTGTAGACGACCGGCAGCGCCGCCGCGTCATGCACGCCGATCGCGCGCGGAACCCGGATGGCCATGTCGGCACGCAGTGCCGCATATTCGGCAAAGCCGCCCCAATTGACCTTGCCCATCACCGCTTCACCTGGCGTCAACGCGCATGTCTCACCGGCCGCGACGACCGTGCCGGCAATCTCCTGGCCGGGAATGAACGGGCGTGGCGGGCGCACCTGATAGCGGTCGTCGATCATCAGCAGATCGGAAAAATTCAGCGCCGCCCCCGCAACACGCACGATCGCCTCATCGGCGCGCGGGCGCGGCACCGCCAACCGCGTCAATTCCAAGCCATCAAGGCCGGGAACGCCTGAGCGCCACGCCCGCATCGTCGATGGACCGCCACCGGTCATTGGCGTTGCCTCGTGCGCATGCCTTCGCGGCCCCTATTCCTGCCGGCCATGCGCCCCCGCGATGCGCTCGCCGGCGCGCCTACCGATATCGACGAGCAGCGCGCTGCCGATCTCGATCGTCCGCGCATTCATCCGCTGCATTGGACCGGCGATGGCGATCGAGCCGAGCGGGCGCCCGCGCGGCGTCAATATCGGCACGGCGATCCCGGTGACGCCAGGATAGGTTTCCGCGTGGGTGACGACGTATCCCTGCGCGCGAATCGCCGCGAGTTCCCGGCGCAATCGGGCCGCGCTCGTCTTGACCGCTGGATTAACCGCCGGCAAAGGCCCGGCAAGAACGCGTTCGGCGCTGCGTTCGGGTAGAAACGCGAGCACGGCCTTTGCCGTGGCGCCGGCGTGGAGCTGATAGGCGGTGCCGATGTTCTCGAACACGCGTAGGCCGCCGTGGCGGCTCGGGATTTGCGCCAGGCACACGACGCTTGCACGCACCTCGTCATATCCGGTCAGGATCGCGGTTTCCGCGGTTGTGCGCGCCAGTTCCTCCAACAGGTCGTGGCAAAGGTCGACGAGATTGGCCTGGCCCTGTGCGCGCCGGCCAAGATCGATGGCGGCAAATCCCAGGCTGTAGCGCCCGCGCGCTTCGAGCAGATAGCCGCGCGCGCAGAGAAAGCGCACGAGGCGGCTGAGCGTCGAGCGCGCCAGCCGGGTTTCGCGGACGAGGTCGCTCTGCGTCCACGTCGCGCGGTCGTCGGCGAACAGATCGAGGATTTGGAACGCCTTGCGCAGCAGGCCGACACCGTGCTCGGCGGCACGCGGTGGCGGCGGCGCCAGGCCGGTGGGATTGACAGTTTCGTGCTTCATCGCTCCAATTGTGAAATATATGCCTACAATGTGGCAAGAGGGACCTGGCGGTGGCCCTGGCGCCGGTAACCAACGCTACCCAGGCCAACTGAGCACCGCCAAGCCAATTGCGCTGGCACGCGCCTAATTGTTGTCGAGGAGGACACGATGAGCGGAACCTGGAGTCTGAAGGCCGCGCGGCTCGCCGCGCTAAGCACGCTGCTTGCCGCATCCGCCGTTTGCGCGGCCGATAGTAAGAAAATCGCGATCTCGACAATTGTCGAGGTACCGCAGCTTGTTGAAACAAAGCAGGGCGTGCTCAAGGGCCTCGCCGAGCGCGGCTTCGTCGAGAACAAGAATATTGTCGTCGATTACCAGCAGGCCAACGGCAACATGCCGACCCAACAGCAGATCGCGCGCAAGTTCGTCGGCGACCGCGTCGACCTGATCGTCGCCATTACCACGCCGACCGCGCAGGCGATCGTCACCGCCACCAAGGAAATTCCGATCGTGTTCGCGACGGTGACCGACCCAATCAAAGCCAAGCTGATCACGCAATACAAGCATCCGGGCGGCAATGTCACCGGCGTTTCCGACGCAGCGCCGATCGCGCAGCAGCTCAAGCTCTTTCGCGAAATCGTCCCAGGGCTCAAAAATCTAGGCTTTGTCTACAATCCGAGCCTCGACAGCTCGAAGGCGACCCTTGAATGGGTGCGCGAGCAGGGCAAGGCCCTCGGAATTGAAGTGGTCGAATCGGCGGCGCCGACCACGAACGAGGTCATTCCGGCGACACGCAAACTCGTCGGGAAGGTTGACGCCATCTATGTGCCTAATGATACGACGGTCGTCGCCGCCCTCGAGACGATCGTCAAGGTGGGCGAAGAGACCAAGACACCGGTTTTCACCGGTGAGACGCGCGGCGTCGATCGCGGGGCGCTTGCGTCCGTCGGCCTCAACTATATCGAGGTCGGTCAGTTGGCCGGCCACATGGCTGCCGAGATTCTCGGCGGCAAGAAGCCGGGCGACATCGACGCCGTCATCGCCTACGAAAAGCTGCCAAAACTGGTCGTGGTGGTCAATCGCAAGTCGGCCGCCGCGATGGGCGTGACGCTGCCGCAGGCGCTATTGTCGCGCGCCAGCAAGGTCGTGGACTGAGGCGTCCCCGTAACGCTTGCACGATAGCCAATTCGCGACCACGCCCGCCGGGCATGCGTGCCGGCCCCGCGGTCAGCAACGATTGCGCCGATGTCGCTTTACGAAACTCTGGGAACCGTTGAGGTCGGCCTCATATTCGGACTCGTGGCGCTCGGGGCCTTCCTGAGCTTCCGCGTGCTCGACTTTCCCGACCTCACGGTCGAAGGCAGCTTTCCGCTCGGCGCCGCCGTCACCGCAGTCCTTATCGTCGATGCGGGATGGAATCCATGGCCGGCGACGCTCGCCGCCGCCGGCGCCGGCTTCGCCGCCGGTTTCGTGACGGCCTATCTCAATGTGCGGTTCAACATCCTGCACATCCTTGCCGGCATCCTGGTCGCCATCGCGCTTTATTCGATCAATCTGCGCATCATGGGGG
>JACQAE010000221.1 GCA_016195095.1 Pseudomonadota bacterium | reverse complement strand
GAGCAGCCGGCGCAGGGCGCGATGGTAAGGCTTGTAGAGAACCTCGATGCGGCGCAACGCGGCGTCCACGGGGATGCGCCGGTCGTATATTTCCTGCGCGTCGCCGACGACGCGGGCCACGGTGCCGAGACCGCCGGCCACGCGCATCGAACGAGTATTGGCGAAGGAGGGCAGACGTCCGTCGAACATGCGCGGGTCGAGTTCGTAGGGCTCGCGATTGACGTCGACATAGCAGCGCGGGAAATGCGCCCGCATCAGCGGATGCCCGCGCCCGACGACGCCAAGAAAAAGCTCGTCGACATACGTATCCTCGGATCGGCGCAGAGCGGAAAGGTCGAGACGCACCGCAGCCACAAAACCGCGCGGATAGGTGCTGCCGCTATGCGGCGAGTTGAAGACGACCGGGCCGGCGTATTTCGCCGGCTCGACAATTTCAAAGGGCGGGTCGAGGTCGTCGCGGATCTGGCTCATGGCGCCGCTCTCAGCGCGGGCGAAACGGTCGCGCCGGCGTGCCGCCGTGCGCCGGGCGGTCTGCTCCACGAAAGGCAACGTGACCCTCGCCGCCGGCGGCAAGGCCAGGCGGTGCCTCGCGGGCAATTGGCGGTAGGGCAATATGCCATGCGAATCGACCGTGCAATCAGTTTGCTGCCTGCGGAGCCTCGAAGGTTCACCCCATATTTACCCGCTTTATTGCAAATACGATATCAGAGATGGGTGATCGCCGGGATTTGCCGATTGTTCGGCGCCGCGGCCACCGACACGGGGCGGATCGGGGCATGACGAAAATCCTGCTGGCGGAAGACGATACCGACATGCGGCGCTTTCTGGTGAAGGCGTTGCAGAATGCCGGATTCGACGTGACCTCCTATGACAACGGCCTTTCCGCCTACCAACGCCTGCGCGAGGAGCCGTTCGAACTGCTCCTAACCGACATCGTGATGCCGGAAATGGACGGAATTGAGCTTGCCCGGCGCGCTGCCGAGCTCGATCCCGATATCAAGATCATGTTTATTACCGGGTTCGCGGCCGTCGCGCTTAACCCGGATTCGACCGCGCCCAAGCACGCCAAGGTGCTCTCCAAGCCGTTCCACCTGCGCGATCTCGTCGATGAAGTGCAGAAGATGCTCGCCGCTTAAACGCGCGGCACCTGCCTTGCCCCCTCCGGCGTGAGCCGATATAGGATTGCGCAGCAATCGCAGGGCGGGCGCGTAGCTCAGCGGAAGAGCACTACCTTGACATGGTAGGGGTCACAGGTTCGATCCCTGTCGCGCCCACCATCGCCATTTTCCAATATTTTCCGCGAATCGGCGCGTCCGCTGCGCGCGATCCTTGACCTTCGCACCGCACGGCCTGCCAGCGACTAATGTAACAAATTTTTCGCGGCGGCGTCGCAATCGGATTCTTGAGAACAGACCGTGCGCGAACAAAAAGCCAAGGTGCCGCGCTGGCTCAATCGAAAAAATGACCCCCTCGCGTCCGATGCATCGCGGATAAATCGGCGTGGTACTTTAACTTTCAGTTCCTGCATAATCTTTTCCGAAAAGCGGTTCCCACTTTTCGGGATCATGATTCCTTGCGTTCGAGCATGATCTTTTCAGAAAAGCGGTTTCCACTTTTCGGGATCATGATTCCTTGCGTTCGAGCATAATCTTTTCCGAAAAGCGGTTCCCACTTTTCGGGATCATGCTCTAGGCCGCCGGCGGTATCGCCGCGAAGCGCGAGCCGCGCCGGCACAGCTTGCCGCGCGCGTCCTGCCACAGCATTTGCGTCACATGCAGATGGCCGACGGCGCGCGCTACGGTCTGGAAATCATAAGCCGCCAAGCGCTCGGCGATTTCGGTATAGTAAAGCGGTTCCGCTTCGATCATCGCAAGGATATCCGCGGCCAGCGCCGCGATCGCCGCATCACCACCGACATTGCCGACGCGATCAGCCTTTCCTCGCAGGTAGTCGTCGATCTTGGCCGTCTGCGCATAGGCATAGGTGATGCGCTCGTAATGCTCGTGCGGGATGCCCTCGGGGATGGTCGCGTCGATACCGACCTTGGCGCCGGTGGGAATGATGCCGGATTTCTGCGGCAGGCTGGGATCGAGCGGCTTGGCGCGAGCGTTGGGGATGATGATCACGTCCTTGTCGCCCTGCACGCGCGTCGCGATCGCCCATTCGACATCGAGCGGGTCGTTCACGTCGATATCGTCGTCGACCACCACCACGTGCTTGAGATCCATCACCGACAGCGCGGCGAGCAGCGCGTTCTTGCCTTCCCCCGGCTGTTTGCGGATGGCAATGACGGCGTGCCAGAAGGCGCAGCCGCCCAGCGTCACGTTGATGTCATGGACGCGCACGCCGGCGACGCGCAGCGCCTGGCGGATCGCGGTGTAGCGCGTCGGCGCGGCGAGCCAGGTATTTTCCCATGGCATGTGCAAGGCATAATAGACCGCGTCGCGACGCATCGACACCGCCTTGACGCGCACGAGCGGATTCCAGTGTAGGCCGCCCATCAGCCGGGTGAATTCGCCGAAGCGGCCTTCCGGCCAGGTCCAGCCGGTCGGAAGTATCTCGGCCTCGAGAACGATCTCGGCATCCGCGATATAGGGCATGTCGATCGTCTGGCAGGGCGCGAGCGCGACCGGCTCGCCGCGCAATCCGCCCGCGATCGCCATCTCATCGACGCCCAGCGGCGCGCGGAAGCCCGACCCCATGATCTCGAACGGATGCGTGCCGATCGAAATGGAAATCGGCAGCGGCTCGCCGCGCCGGTAGGCGCGCTCCGCGAACAGGCGCATGTTGTTGGGCGTCACGATGTCGATGCCGGTAAGCGCTTTTTCCTTGACGATGAAACGATAGATGCCGCTGTTCATTCCAAGTTCGGGATCGCGCGCGATGACGACACCGGCGGTGATCATCGGGCCGCCGTCATAGATCGACGACATCGGGATCGGCAGCCGGTAAAGATCGACGTCCTCGCCGGTCATGGTGACCTCGCGGGCGGGCGAGGACGCGACAGGTTTGGGCGCGATCGGATGGTCGATCGCCTGGCGCAGCTTGTCCTCGATCTCGCGGTAGGTTTGGCATCCCATCGCCATGATGGCGCGCTCGCGCGAGCGGATGATGCCGGAAACGACAGGCATGGCGTAGCCGACGACATTGTGGAAGCACAGTGCCGTCTTTGCCTGATCGACCAGCGTGGCGATATGGCGTATATCGACCGGCTGGCGCAGGTCGACCAATTCGCCGCAGCCGCGCAGGCGCTCAAGGAACTGGCGAAAACTCTCTGTCATGCGAAGCTCCAGCGCCAGTGTCGCGGCGTTGCGGCGCACAGGCTAGCGGCGCGCGCCGCGATCGGCAATGCAGCCATGAAATTGCGGATATGCAAGCACGCCGCCACTGCGCTATGCAGAGCCTGGTCGGGAAGGGATGGCGATCTTGGGCACGACAATGAAAGCGCTGGTATTGCGCCGTCACGGCGGCCTCGATGACCTTGAACTCTTGGCCGATCATCCACGCCCGCGCGCGCTCCCCGGGCATGTCGTCATCCGCGTGCGCGCGTCCTCGTTCAACTATCACGACGTGTTCACGGTCCGCGGCATGCCGGGAATCAAGGTGCCGTTTCCGGTCGTGATCGGTCTCGACATGGCCGGTGAGATCAGCGAAGTCGGGCCGGATGTCGCGGGATGGGGCGTCGGCGAGCGTGTGCTGGTCAATCCGGTCAACCGCAAAAAGGGGCTGATGGGCGAAATGCTCGACGGCGGCATGGCCGAATATTGCCTGGTCGCCGCCGATCAGCTCATTTCCATACCCGAGGGCGTGCGCTTCGAGGACGCCGCCTCGCTGCCGGTGGCCTACGGAACCGCGCATCGCATGCTGGTCACCCATGACACGGTGCACAATGGCGAGCGCGTCCTCATTCTTGGGGCGAGCGGCGGCGTCGGCACCGGCTGCGTCATCCTCGCCCGCCATCTTGGTGCCGAGGTGATCGCGTGCACGTCGAGCGCGCAGAAGATGCAAGCGCTCAAGGACATGGGCGCAAGCGAGGTGCTCAACGTCAATGACGTCGATTTCTCGCGCTGGGCGGTCGAGAAATACGGCAAGCCGCAGCGGCGCAGCCATGAGGGCGGCGTCGACGTGCTGATCAATTTCACCGGCGGCGACACTTGGGTGCCGTCATTGCGCTGCGTCAAGCGCGGCGGCAAGGTGCTCGTGTGCGGCGCGACCGCCGGCTACGATCCCAAGGAGGACCTGCGCTACATCTGGAGCTTTGAGCTCAAGATCATCGGCTCCAACAGCTTTTATGACGAGGATCTGCGCGCCCTCATGCGGCTGATCGCCGAGGGCCGGTTCAAGCCGGCGATCGACCGGGTGCTGCCGCTCGAGGAGGCGCGCGAGGGACTGCGCTTGATTCAGGATCGCGAGGTCATCGGCAAGGTCGTGGTGACGCCGTGACGATGAAGCGGGAGCACCGGCGATGAGCGAGGAGATGACGGCGCAGAAGGTGCAGGAACTGTTGACCCGCGGTTCCTACAATCGATGGCTCGGCCTCAAGGTCATCGCCGTGGGCGCGGACTCAATCGAGATCAAGGCGACCTGGCGCGAGGAATGGATCATCAGCCCGGAACGCCGCTTCACGCATGGCGGCGTGCTGGCGGCATTGGTCGATGTGACCGCCGATTGGGCGCTGGTGACGCGCACCGGGCGCGGCGTGCCGACCATCGACCTGCGCGTCGATTATCACGCCGCGGCGATGCCGGGCGATCTGACGGCGCGCGGCAGGGTCGTGCGTTTCGGCAGCCAATTCTCCACCGCCGAGGCGCATGTCTACGATGCCGAGGGCAAGCTGCTCGCCAGCGGTCGCGGTACGTATTTCACCGCGCCACCCAAGGGATGACGGTCTGCGAGCGGCGCCGGCATGGGTAGCTTCACCAATCTTGGCGATCTGATCGGCCGCGACCGCGATCAAGCCGCGTGCGCCATCATCGATCTGGGCGGTGAACAGGCGCCGCGCAGCTTCACCTATGCACGAATCGACGCGATGGCCAACGGCGTCGCGCACGCGCTGGCGCGCCGCGGATTTCGCCGTGGCGAACGCGTCGCCATCCTGTCGGCCAATCGCGCCGAATACCTTGCCGCGTATTTTGGCATCATGCGCGCGGGTCTCGTCGCCGTGCCGGTCAACTGGCGCTTCCCGCGCGCCATGATCGCGTTCATCGTGCGCGATTGCGGTGCCAGGCTCGTCTTTTGCGATCCGCGTCGTCAGGCGGATTGTCCGCCCGGGCTTCCCGTCGTCTGCTTCGGGGCGGCGGGGGATGGCGGCTTCGACGGGTTCCTTGACCCCGGTGAATTTCAAGCGCTAGCGCCGGCGCCGCGCGAGCCGGCGATGTTCCTTTATACCTCGGGATCGACCGGGACGCCCAAGGGCGTCGTGCTGTCGCATCAAAGCCATCTCT
>JACQAE010000245.1 GCA_016195095.1 Pseudomonadota bacterium | reverse complement strand
GCGCGTCACCGCACTCCCCCGCCGCGCGTGCCGATGCTAACATTGCCGCCGCCTCAAGCCCGCGCCATGCGGCGACCTTGCGCCGCCGCGCTCGCCAAACGGAACCCCAAGACAATGAGCAAGACAGTCACGCGCCAGGACCTTCGCGACGCCGCCGAGAAATACAAGAATTGGGGAAAATGGGGGCCGCAGGATGAGATCGGCACGCTCAATTTCACCACCGCGCAGGACATCATCGCCGCCGCTCGGCTGGTGCGCAAGGGCAAGGTGATCTCGTTGGCGCTCAACTTCGATCACACCGGCCCGCAAGGCGCCAAGAGCAAATATCCGTCGATGGGGCGCACCAATCCAATCCACACCATGCTGCGCACCGGTACCGACGCCTATGCCGGCGTCCTCGATCATCGCGGCATCCGCGCCGCCGACGACATGGTCACGATGCCGCTGCAATGCGGCACGCAATGGGACGGCCTCGGCCACGTGTTCTATGAGAACTTCATGTGGAACGGCTACGATTGCCGCGAGGTCACGTCGGCCGGCGCGCAGAAATGCGGAATCGAAAAGACCAAGGAGCGGATGGTCGGCCGTGGCGTCTTCCTCGACGTGGCGCGCGCACTCGGCAAGGAATGGCTCGAAGACGGCTACGGCATCACCTGCGCCGATCTCGACATGACCGCGGACAAGCAGGGCGTCGCATTGCGCCGCGGCGACTACGTGATCGTGCGCACCGGGCAGATGGAACGCTGCCTCGCGGCCGGGAGCTGGGACGGCTATCCCGGCGGCGACGCGCCGGGCTTTGCCTTCGAAACGCTGGAATGGATCAGGCGTACCGAACTCGCCGCGCTCGCGAGCGACACCTGGGGATGCGAGGTGCGCCCCAACGAGAGCGAGAAGGGCGTCAACCAGCCCTGGCACTGGATCACCATCCCGATCATGGGCATGACCATGGGCGAAATCTTTTACTTGCGCGACCTCGCCACCGACTGCGCCGAAGACGGCGTTTACGAATTCATGTTCGTGGCGCCGGCGATCCCAATCACCGGCGCGGTCGGCTCGCCGACCAATCCGCTCGCGATCAAATAGGCGCGATGTTCGCGGGGCCGACGATGAGGCGCTTGCGCCGCGCTGCTCCGGCTGCGGCGATCCCGCGCGCGGACGCAGCCCGCCGCGTCCTTCTCCGCGCCGGTTGAACCGAAAGGAAAGCGGCATGCGCGGACACAACCGCAGAATAATGACCGGTGCGGAATGCCTTGCCGATATGCTTGCCGGCTATGGCGTCACGCATGTCTTTCACGTGCCCGCCGTGCTGCGCCGGACATTCGCGGCGATGGAGAGCCGCACCGACATCAAGCGCCTGCATGTGCATGGCGAGAAATCGGCCGCCTACATGGCCGACGGTTACGCGCGCGCCTCGGGGAAACCCGGCGTCTGCGCGGCGCAGGTCATCGGCGCGCTCAATCTCGCCGCTGGGTTGCGCGACGCTTGGCTCGCACACTCTCCGGTCATCGCGCTGACCGGCGGCCGCGAGCCCAAGTCGAAGTTTCGCAAGGTCTACCAGGAGGTGGACGACATTCCCGCGTTCGAGCCGGTGACGAAATTCAACGCCACTGTCGATGACGTGGCGCGCTTTCCCGACATGGTGCGCCAGGCGTTCCGCGTGGCGACATCGGGCACGCCCGGCCCGGTGCACCTGCAGTTCCGCGGCAACGAGGGCCAGGTCGACGCCGAGGACGCGGAATTGGAACCGTTATGCGAACCGCAATTCGCGCGCGTGCCGCCGTTTCGGCCGGCGCCCGACGAGGCCAGCCTGACGGCCGCCCTCGATCACCTGCAGCGCGCGCGGCGGGCGGTCATCGTCGCCGGCGGCGGCGTGCGCGCTTCCGCGGCCGCGGCGGAACTCGTCGCCCTCGCCGAAGCCCTGCAGATCCCGGTCGCGACCTCGCTCAACGGCAAGGATTGCATTCCCGGATCGCATCCGCTGTCGGTTGGCGTCGTCGGATCCTATTCGCGCGAAAGCGCGAACCGCATCGTCAATGAATCCGATCTCGTCTGTTTCGTTGGCACCGAGACCGGCGGCATGACCACGCATTTCTGGGCGGTACCGAAAATCGGCACGCCGGCGATACAGATCGATATCGACCCGCAGGTGATCGGGCGCAACTATCCCCTGCTCGCCGCCGTCAATGGCGATGCCCGCGTCGTGCTCACGCACATGTTGGCGCGCGCCGACCGCGCCAGCGCCGCCGCGCGCAAGGCATGGGTGGCAAGAACGCAGGCCATTGGCGGCGAATGGCGCGAGAAATACCGGGCGGTTCTCACCTCCGACGCCATCCCGATCCGGCCCGAGCGCATCTGCCACGAACTCACCCGCCACCTGCCCGACGACGCCATTGTCGTGGTCGATACCGGCCATGCCGGAATGTGGATGGGCGGGTTCTACGATCTCACCGGCCCGCGGCAAAGCTATATGCGCAGCGCCGGCCATCTCGGCTGGGCGTTTCCCGCTGGCATTGGCGCCAAATGCGCCTGCCCGGGGCGCCCAGTCGTGGTTTTCACCGGCGACGCGGGTTTCTGGTATCACATCGCCGAGATCGAAACCGCAGCCCGCTGGGGCATCAACTCGGTCACGGTGGTCAACAATAACAGCGGCGGAAACCAGTCGAAGCGCGGCTTCGATCGCGCCTATGGCGGCGAGCAGACGCAAAAGGCGCGCGAAATGTGGACCTTTCGTCGGACCGACTTCGCCCGTATCGCCGAGGACATGGGCGCGCTCGGCATCCGTGTCGAAACACCCGACGCGTTTCCCGCAGCCCTCGCGCGCGCGCTTGGCACCGACCGTCCGGTGGTCATCGACGTCGTGACCGATATCGAGGTGCTGGCGCCGACGGCGGTGAGCTGATCGCGGTGACTTGCGAGCCGCCGGACTCGTGACCGAGCTGCGTTATATCCGAAGCACGGTCGGCCAATCGACCTCGTCCTCGGGCAAAACCCAGGACTCGCGCAGCGCCGCCGCGCGCCATTCTTGCCACGCCGGCAGCGCCACCACCGCGTCCATATAGGCGCGCGAGGGCGGGCTTACTTCGACACCGTAGGTGTGCAGCCGCGCAACGACCGGTGCATACATGGCATCGGCATTGGTGAAGCGCCCGAACAGGAACGGCCCCGCAGCGGCATATTGCCTGCGGCACGCGCTCCAGATCGCCTCGATGCGCGCGACGTTGGCGGCGGCCTCGGGCGTCAGCGCGCATGTCGTCACCGGCCGACGGAAATTCATTGGGCAATGGCGCCGCAACGCCGCAAATCCGGCGTGCATTTCGTTAGCGATTGCGCGCGCGTGCGCGCGTGGCGGCGCCGCATCGGGCCATAGGCCGGCGGCGGGAAACGTCTCCGCGAGATATTCGAGAATTGCCAGCGACTCCCAGACCAAAGTGGTGCCGTCGGCGAGGGCTGGAACCTTGCCGCTGCCCGAAACCGCCGCTACGCGCGCGCCGAAGTCGGCGGCGTCGAGCGCGATGACGGTCTCCTCGAAGGCGATGCCCGTCACTTTCATCGCGATCCACGGCCGCAACGACCACGACGAGTAGTTCTGGTTGCCGATCGTCAGCCGCAATGCCATGCCCACGCCCCGTTGCAGTCGCGATAACGCTCGAGCATCAATCGCCGTCGCCAGCCGGGCAAGCCAAATGTTCTGATTGCTCGCATGAATAGCGCTGATGATCGGCGGCGCGGCCGCGTCAGGGATTTCCTTTTGCCACGGGTTTCGGTGGATCGACCGACCCGCCGGCCGCCTTCCAGGCGCCAAATCCGCCGGCGATATGGGCGACAGGCGCGAGCCCCATGCGCCGCGCGGTCTGCGTCGCGAGCGCGGAGCGCCAGCCGGCCGCGCAGAAAAAGACAAACCGCGCGTCGCGCGCGAATACCGGCTTGTGATACTTGCTCTGCGGATCAATCCAGAATTCGAGCATGCCGCGCGGACAATGGACGGCACCGGGCACGCGGCCATCGCGATCGAGTTCGCGAATATCGCGCAGATCGACCAGCACCACGTCATCGCGCCCATGCAACGCGACCGCGTCGGGCGCAGCCAGTGTTTCGATCTCGCGCTCGGCGGCGGCGACCAGCGCGGCCACCGAGGTCGTAATTCGTTGCGGCATGCGATCCTCCCGGACCAGGGCGAATTCTGGTCACAATTTTGGTACCGATTGACCCTTATCCGACATCCGGTGCGCCATTTGCTAGTGTCGTCACTGGGCGATTCTGGCAGACACCGCGCGGGCCCATTGATTCCAGCTTTGGCCAACCATAGGCAGATCGTGGCAGAATCCACCAAGCGCGCGCGAATTTTCCTCCGCCTGCTGGCCGCGGCAATCATGATTTTGTTGCTCGCGCCGCACGTCGCCATGGCATTTCCGCCTTCCGCCGAAGACCGCCGCCGCTTCGCCGGCCGCATCCTCGACGCAACCAGGGAATTGACGGCGTCGGCGCGACCCGACGCCGCCAAAGCACGGCGCCATTGTGCCGAGGCGCGCGACATCGCCCGCCGCTTCGACGCCAACGATTATTGGTTTGCGCTGGTGGAGGATTGTCTCGCGGCGGTGAGCGACTTCGAGAAGGACAAGGTTGCCGCATGCAACCATTACGCCGCCGCGGCCGAGCGATATGTCGGAGCGCGCAGCGATTCCAGGGCCCGCAGCGTCGACGCCGATCTTGAGCGTATCCGCACGGCGCTGACCCGCCTCGGTTGCGCGATCGCGACCGCGACGCCGCCGCCGCTGCGAATCCTGGGGCCGCTGTCGCCAGCCGATCTCAAGGAGGTCGTCGCCCGCGTCGCCGCCGCCCACGCCTCGCTTCTCGGCAAGGACCCCAAGGCCGCGCGCGAGGTCTGTAACGAGGCGCGCGACTTCGCCGCACGCTTTACCCATAACGAATACGCCGCCGGCGTCGTCGAGGAGTGTTTCGCCGACGTCGAAATCTTCGAACAGGACAAAGGCGTCGCCTGCACCCGCTACGGCCTCGCCATGACCCACTACGCGTCCGTGCGCGCCGGCGACACCGGCGCCGAAGCGGCGTCGAGCCAGCTCCGCCGCCTTAAGCGCGTGCGCCGCAAGCATGCGTGCTGAGGATGCAAGGTCCCGGCTTGGCCCTGGACGCCATCGTCATTATGCTCGACACGGCCACGCGCCGGGGCGGCTAATCACCGCCGGCCTATTGCGTCCTTGGTCGGCGTCTCTTCCTTGAATCCATTGGCGGTCGCCCGATGCTGGCATTCTCGTTATTCGATCTTATCGCGCTGATATTTTTCTTCGGCGCATGGTCGATCTATGCGTTGACCATGGAGTGGACGGCGCATGGACGTGCCGGCCTCAATTCGCGCATGAACAACTATCGCACGGCCTGGATGCAGCGCATGCTTGAGCGCGACATGCGCATGGTGGATGCCCAGATCATGGCATCGCTGCAGAACGGCGCCGCCTTTTTCGCCTCGACCTCGCTGATCGCGATCGGCGGGGCGCTGACGATCCTGCGTTCGTCCGAGGAGTTTCTCACGGTCGCCTCCTCCCTGCCCTTTGGTATCGTCGTGACGCGCGTGCAATGGGACGCCAAGGCGATCGGTCTCGCCGTCATCCTGGTCTATGCCTTTTTCAAGTTTGCCTGGGCCTACCGGCTGTTTAACTACGTCGCCATCCTGTTGGGCGCGACGCCGCCGCACACGCAAAAGGATACGCCGCAAGCGGCGCGCCACGTGCGCCGCACCGCGGAAATGTTCGCGTCAGCAGGACGCCACTTCAATCGCGGCCAGCGCGCGTTTTTCTTCGCGCTTGGCTATCTTGGGTGGTTTGTCGGACCGTGGGCGCTGCTGGCGACGACTATGGCCATCGTCGCGGTCATGTATTACCGCCAATTCGCGTCCGATTCGCGCCACGCCGTGCGCGACGATTAGGACGCGCGCGGCGTGGCGGGAATTGGCCGCGGCGGGCGCGGTCAGGGACGGCCGCTCCCGCCCGGCCGCGGGCCGGGAAACAATTCCGGGCTGCGTCCGGTAAGCCAGTAAACCGCCAGCCCGGCCCATTCGCGCGCGGCGGTATCCGTGCGCCGCAGGCCGTCGCCGAGCGTATGGAACGGCCGCCAGAAATCGGCGCGGCCGCCGGTACGCCAATCGACCGGGTAGGCCTCAAGCGCAAAACCGGCCTGGCGGAAGGCGCCGATG
>JACQAE010000244.1 GCA_016195095.1 Pseudomonadota bacterium | reverse complement strand
TAGCGGTTGCGCAGGCGCAAGGCGTCGACGAACATATCGCGCGCCTCCTCGCGGCGCCCGATCGATCCGAGCGCGTCGATGAGCCAGAACCGGCAGACGAGGAATGCCGTTTCCGGCAAACCGAAATCGTCGGCCGCAATATAGCGCATAACGTGACGATCCCGCCGCAGCTCGCGCTCGACCGCGCCAACGGTGCTCACGAAACGCGGGTCGGTGGCCTCGACCAATCCAAGTTCGGCAAGGAGAAGCACGCTGGCGTCGAGGTCGTCGGCGCCGAACGCCGCTGTGAATGCCTTGCGCGACGGATTCCACGCGCGTTCCAAGATGGTATCGCGGATGCCCGCCTGCACGGAGTTCCAGTGCCGCGCGCGCGCATCGAGCCCGAGATGCGCCGCGATGGCCTGCAGCCATTGGCATCCAGCCCAGCACATGGATGCGGAATGGGTATGCACGCGCTGGCGTCCGCGAAACTCCCAGATGCCGGCGTCGGGCACCGTCGCCAGCCGCGCCGCCTGCTCGCCCATGCGCTCCAGCCGATGGAATAGCGACGCGTCGCCTTGACGCGGCAGTCGGCGGTCAAAAAACATCGGTGCCGCCGCGAGGATAATGCTGCCATAGACGTCGTGCTGATCCTGCGCCGCGGCGGCGTTGCCGATGCGCACCGGACCGTCGCCGCGGTAGCCGGCGAGCGACTGCGCGACGTGCTCGTCGAGCGCGTCGCTGGGCACGACGCCATAGACGGCGCGCAATGTCTCGGGGTGCTCCGCCGTGATCGTGAGGATGTAGGAAATGAATTCCTCCATCGTGCGCGTCGCGCCGATGCGATTGAGCGCGCGCACCACGAAATACGCATCGCGCAGCCAGCAAAAACGATAGTCCCACGTGCGCCCCGACCCCGGCGCTTCCGGGATCGAGGTCGTCAGCGCGGCGATGATCGCGCCGGTTTCCTCGAACGTGCTCAGCTTGAGCGTGATGGCCGCGCGGATGATCTCCTCCTGCCAATCGAAGGAGAAGGCCAGCCGGCGCACCCATTCGTGCCAGTAGTGGCGCGTGCGGTCGGCGAACTCGCGGCACGTCGTTTGCAGCATCCCCTCGAATGGTTCGTCGGCGCCAAAGATGAGATGCACCGGGCGGGTGAGCACGAACGGCGCCTCGCGCTCGATATAAGAGAGCGGCGCGTCGGTTGTCAGGCGCATGGTCACGTCGTCGCGCCAGAAGCGCATGTGATTGCTGCCGGCGGTGCGCTGTTCGACGGGAACGCCATAGCGATGCGTCGGCCGCACGCGGATGGTGATGCGCGCAACGCCGGCGACGGGCTCGATGATGCGAATGAGCTGCGGCGGACGAAACATCCGCCCGTAATTCTGGAAGCGCGGCGCGAAGTCCGTGACGCGAATGGCGTTGCCGTCGCGGTCGGTGAGTTCGGTGACGACGATCGCGGTATTGCGCATATAAGCCGATTGCGTATCGGCATGGCGGTCGAGAACGACGTCGGTAAAGCCCTTGTCGTCCGCGCCGGCCAGCAGGCGGCAGAACACGGGATCGCCGTCATAGCGCGGCAGGCACCACCAGACGATGCGCGTGGACGGCTCCACGAGCGCGGCCGTGCGGCCATTGCCGATAACGGCGAGGTCGAGGCTCTGTTGTGTCACCCTATCCGCTTCCCTTCCGCGCCAGCACGCCGAGCCATTCGCGCACCTGCGCGACATTTGCAAACGAGCCGTGCGGGCCGCTGATCGCCGTACCGACCGACAAGCCGATGCCGTCGAAACACGGCAGCACCTCGAATACGGTCTCGTCGGTAATATCGTCGCCAATAAAGACCGGCACGCGTCCGGCGAATGGCGCGTGGCTCATGAGTTCGCGCACGCCTTCTCCCTTCGTCACGTCGCCGCGCTTGACCTCGAACACGCATTTTCCAGGAAGAACGACGAGCGCTTCGCCCGGATGTTCGGCGACGATCCGCGTGACCGCTTGCAAGATACGTTGCTCATAGTGCAAAGCGCCTCGGTAATGCAATGCGACGGAGTAACCCTTGTCCTCGACCACGATTCCGATGTCGAGCGAGGCCACCCGCGCGAGATCCCCGCGCAGCGCCGCCGACAGTGCGACGCCGCGCCGCCGCAGCTTCTGGCGCGGCGCCACGCGCATCTCGCCGCCATGCGCGCCGATCGCTGGCAGGACGAGCGGCGCGAAGATGCGGTCGATGTCCGCGACCAACCGGCCGCTGACCAGCGCGCAGGCGCCGCGCGTGGCGGCGGCGAGGCGTGCGAGCGCGGCGCGCAGGTCGCGCGGCACGCGCACCGCGTCCGGCGTCGCCACGATGTCGAGCAACGTCCCATCGATATCGAGGAGCAGCGCGATGGCGTCGATTTCCGGCAGTCGTGGCCAGCGTGTCGGTGTCATATCGAGCATTTCGTCGTCGCGATGAACGGTGCGCCGGCGCGCGCCGCTGGGTAGAGCCTGGATCGTCCCGACCGCAATCGCGGTGCCAACCCGGCTCGTCGAACGCCGGCCTGAACCTAATCGAAAAGTTTGCAACTTTTCGGATCAGGCACTATCGGGCAAGGACTTCGATTTCACCATCGACGCCGTTGACGACCTTGAATTGGCGTTCGAACGTCTTGTTGTCATAACGCGCGATGGCGCGGTAGTCGCCCTCGGCCAGGATGACGCGCGGAAACGCGCCGATCGATTCCTTGATGACGTCGCCACCTGGCGTGAGCACGGTCCAATTGGTATTGGCCAAGGCCTCGCCGCCGCGCTCGCTGACCAGCTTGAGCGTGATCACTGCGGCGCGATGCGTGACGGTCACGTCGGTCAGCCGGCCGGCCTGGACGCGAATATCCGAGCGCACGACGGCGTTGCCGTCGCCGTAATTCGACACGATATGATAGGTGCCCTCCGGCATCAGCACGATCTCGCCGGTGGCCGCGTTTTGCGCCAGGGGCGCGCGCTCGGCGCCGTCGAACTGACTGCCGGGAAAAATGTCGAACGTAATCTGCGACGCCGGAATGCGCACGTCGCCGACGCGCCCCTCGACGCGCAGGCCGCCGGCCGGCAGATCGAACACCTCGCGCACCGTTTCCGAGCGCAACTGGACGTTTTTCATCGCGCTCGCCAGGCCGAGCGTGACGTGCACCACGTATTGCCCGGGCGCCATCACGAAGATCGGCGCTGGCGCGCGATCTTCGCGCAGCGGGCGAAACGCGCCGGCTGCATCGGGCTTGGCGGGGTAAACGCGCCAATGCAGGCCGCCGGTAATTGGCTGCGGCGCATCCTTGCCAAACCGCGCGCTGACCATCAGCGCCACCTGCCCGGCCGGAACCTGCGGCGCTGGTTGCGCGGGAAGCCCCGCAGGCGGCGCCAATTGCGTCTTGATTGCGTCAGGCGCGCCGAGGGGCACGTCGAATGACGGCGCGCGCGGCACGGCGGCGCCGCTGGC
>JACQAE010000227.1 GCA_016195095.1 Pseudomonadota bacterium | reverse complement strand
GCCGGGCAAGCGCGACGCCATCTTAGGGGCCGCGACCACGCTGTTTCTCGAAATCGGTTACGGCGCCATGAGCATGAACATGCTTGTCGCGCGCGTCGGCGGCTCCAAATCCACGATCTACGCGCATTTTTTCAATAAGGAGAAACTGTTCGAGGCGGCGATCGCGCGCCTCCTCGACGAGTTCGTGCCCTCGGCCGGTAATTTCGATCCCACGGGCCTGTCGTTGCGCGAGGGCCTGACCAGGATCGGGCGCAAGCTGGTCGAGAACGTCGTTTCGCACCGCCATGTCGCGCTGGCGCGCATGGTCATCGCCGAGGCGCCGCGCTTTCCCGAAATCGGCCGCATCTACTACGCGCATGGACCGGCGTCGACCTATCAGGGACTCAAGCAATTCCTTGCCTTGCATAACGGCAAGGCGGGATTGAAGTTTCCCACGGAATTCATTGCCGCCGAATGGTTCGCGAGCCGCCTTCTGCACCGCCTGCTCTTCCGGCGTCTGTGCAATGTCGACGCCGCGGTCACGGCGGCGAGGCTCGGCCGCGAGGTCGAGGAAACCGTCGATGGATTTCTCCGCCTGTTCGCCGCGGGTCGGCGCGGACGCTGACCGTGCCGACGCTTTATGTCACCGATTGGTCGGGAACCGAGCACGCGGTGGCTGCGCGCGCCGGTGGCTCGGTGATGGAGGCCATTCGACGCGCGGAGATCGACGACCTTGAGGCACTGTGCCGCGGCTCGTGCTCCTGCGCCACCTGCCACGTTTATGTCGAGGAATCCTGGCTTGCCAGGCTGCCGCCGGCGGCGGCGCCGGAGGTCGAGCTTCTCGCTGCGCTCGATACCAGGCGCGATAATTCACGCTTGAGCTGCCAGATCAATGTCAGTGACGACCTTGGTGGCTTGCGCGTCGAAATCGCGCCCTGCGCCGAGTGACCGGCACCAAGTGGCGCGATCTTCGCGCGCCGCATCGACCGGCGCGGCTTTCAGCTTTCCAGCCCCGTCGGCACCGGCTTGTTTTCCGGTTCGAGCTTCATGCCGGCCGCCAGTGCCATCGTTTCCATATGGGCGGCGAAATCCTTGGCCAGATAGGCCTGCGGATCCTTGTGCAGGGTGGCGGCGCCAAAATGCATTTGCAAAATCTCGCGTGTTGCCGCCGTCACCGGCATCGGCACCTCCGCCTCGCGCGCAAGCTCAAGTCCGAGGTCGAGATCCTTGCGCAGGAGTTCCGCGGTGAACGTCGTCGCCCAGTCGAGATTGACCAGCGCCGGCGACTTGTAGGCGGTGAACATCGAGCCCATGACGCCATTGTTGAGAAAAGCGAGAAAGGCCTCGCGCGGTACGCCGAGCTTGTTGGTCAACAGCGTGATCTCGATCAGGTTCTGGGTAACGACGCCGAGCATCACGTTGTGCGCGATCTTGCAGATGCGCGCCAGTTCGCCCTCGCCGACATAAGACACGCCGCGCGGCGCGAACACCTTGATCAACGGCTCGACGACGCGAAAAGCGGCCTGCGGGCCCGACGCGACGGAGGAAAGCTTGCCGGCCTTGATCACCTTGGCATTGCCGGAGACCGGGGCACAAACGTAATCGATGCCGCGCTCCTTGAGACGTTTGCGGATGTTAACCGATTCCTCGACGGCGATCGTTGAGCAATCAACGAATATGCCCGGCAGCTTGCCGCCGCCTTGCGCGATGACGCCGTTCTTGCCGAAATAGACTTCCTCGACGTCCGCCCCGGTCGCGACAATGGAAAAGACGACGTCGCAGCCGGCGAGTTCGCCCGGCCGCTCGACGATCTTGCCGCCCACGGCGGCGAGCGGCTCGGCCTTGGCGCGCGTGCGGTTCCAGATCGCGACGTCATGGCCGGCCTTGAGCAGGCGCTCCGCCATGGGGTAGCCCATGCGACCCATGCCGATCCAGCCGATTTTCTGGGTATTCTTCGCCATCCGCGGTCTCCGGGAAATGAACGCGCCATGTTTGCTGCCGCGCCGCACTATCACACGCCTGGCATGCGAGCAACCGCCGGCACCCGCGCGCGCGTCATCGAATTCGCTGCGCGCCCGGTGGCCCTTGTCGCAGGGAGGCGTCATTGGCTTGTCGGATCGTGCGCGATCGCATTATGGTGCTATCGGTCGTCGATGCCGCGTCGGTCATCGTGTGCGCGCCGATCGTAGCCGCCATTTCCGGGAGCAGACGAGAATAGCGAGCAAAGCATGATCACCGGTAGGCCCGTTAGTGCGACCGTTGCCAAACCATGCGCGCAATGCCGCCGTCAGCGGCGCTGGGCCAGCTGATGCCACACGCCCCCGCAGCCACGGCCGGCGCGCCGCCGGCAAGTGGCCACTCGCCGGTTACGGCGGTTGAGTCGCGTTGGCGAGTGGCGGCGCGCAACGTATTTCCTTTTATCGTCGTCGGTGGCATCTGGGAGACGGTCGCGCGGCTTGGCCTGTTTCCGCGGCGGCTATTCCCGCCGCTCGAGGAGATCGCCTCGGCGTTCGTCAGCATGACCATATCCGGCGTGCTGCCGCATCACGCCATCCAGAGCCTGCTGCGATTGACCGCCGGGTTCGCGCTGGCCGCGCTCGTCGGCATCGCCCTCGGCATCGCCATGGGCCGCTCGCGGCGCGCGGAGGACGTTTTTTTGCCGCTGGTGAGCATCGCCGCGCCAATACCCGGCATCGCCTATGCGCCGATCTTCATGCTGTGGTTCGGGCTCGGCGAAATGCCGGCGATCCTGCTGGTCGGTTTCGTGTCGTCCTTTGCCGTGATCATCAATACCTGGACGGGTGTGAAAGCCGTCAAGCAGATATGGGTTCGCTCCGCGCAGGCGATGGGCGCCGACAACCGTCGACTGTTCTGGCACGTGATCGTGCCGGGGGCGCTGCCCTATATTCTCACCGGCCTGCGGCTTGGTCTGGCGCAGGCATGGCGCATTCTCGTGGTGATCGAACTATTGGCGGCGGTGCCGTTCGGCCTCGGCTGGCTGATATTCGGCGCCCGCGAATTCCTCAATACCGATGTCATGCTCGCCGGCGTCGCCGTCATCGGCATGATCGGGCTGGTGCTGGAGAAACAGGTGTTCCAGCGGCTTGAAGACTACACCGTGGTGCGCTGGGGCATGGTGACGACATGAAAGGTGGCGAGCGCGTGCGTTCGCTGCGGCGCGCCATGATCAGCATTGGCGCGGCCGCGCTCTGTTACGAGCTGGTCGCCCGCAGCGGTTATTTCCCGGCCGCGCTGCTGCCGACGATTCCGGCGGTCGCGCGGGCGCTGATGGTGGGAATTGCCGATGGCACGCTGCTCACGCACGCGCTCAGTACGCTGTCGCGGATGCTGTTCGGGTTTGGATTGGCGATCCTCGTCGGCATTCCGCTCGGCATTCTCATGGCGCGGTTTCGTGCGGTCGAGAACTTCTTCCTGCCGCTGGCCAGCGCGCTGATGCCGATACCGTCGCTGGCCTGGGTCCCGGTGTTCATTCTCTGGTTCGGGCTGGGCAATCCGGTGGCGGTCCTGGTGGTGTTTTATGCCGCAACTTTTCCCATGCTGCTCAACACCTGGTCGGGTGTGCGCGCGGTCAATCCGCTGTGGCTGCGCGCCGCCGGCGCCATGGGCGCGACGGAGCGCGCGATGTTTTGGAAGGTGATCAGTCCCGGCGCGTCGCCGTTCATTATTTCCGGCCTGCGCCAGGCGTTCCTGCGCGCCTGGATTGCCGTTGTCGGGGCGGAGGCACTGGCGGCGTCGGACTGGGGTCTCGGCTGGGTCATATTCGACGCCAAGGAATTCCTCAACGCCGACCTGATGCTGGCCGCGCTTGTCGTGATCGGCGCGATCGGCTTTTGCTTTGAACGCCTCGTGTTCGGCGCGATCGAACGGGCCACGGTGCTGCGTTGGGGCATGATGCACGCCGCCAAGGGCTGAATCGGCGGCCGCGCGGGCCGGGCAACGCGGGATTTGTCCCGCGCCACCCGGTTCCTTTGTTGGGCGCGCGTCAGCGCTTCTTGGACGCCGAGACGCGGTACTTGGACGGCATGAAGAAAAGGTTGTCCTGCTTCTCGGCGGCCTTGTGGCAGCCAATGCAGAACTCAACGACCTCCGAGCCTTTGCCTTTCGTCGTTCCGGCGATGGCGCCACTCGCCATGATCATGGCATAGCGCCAGTCGTCGCTCGCGGCGTTGAAGCCCTTTGCCATCTTTTCCATGGTGAACAGCGGCCCGATGCCGACCTTGCCATCCGGCTCGACGACAAAGCTTGGCTTGGCGATCTTCGAGCCGACTGGCATGACCTTGACGTCGTCGTATTTTCCGTACGTGGCGTTGTCGGCATAATTCATCACATGGCGGTTGCCATGCGTTTCCGACGTATAGGCGTTGTTGCTGAAGCGCTGCCACTTTCGATAGCTGACGGCGATCGGATGCTTGGATCTGGCATAGGCTGCGGCCATCTCATCGCGCGCGCAATCGTAGACCTTGCGCGCTTCGGCGTCGGTGATCTTGACCGCCGCGCTCGCGCCGCAGGGATTGGCGCCCCCGCAAGGGTTCTTCGCCGCGCAGGGATTCTTCGCGGCGCAGGGGTTCTTTGCCGCGCATGGGTTCGGCTTGGCCGCCGCGGTCTTGGCAGCGCAAGGATTGGCCTTCGCGGCGCAAGGATTGGTTTTCGGCGCGCATGGATTGACGCGCGCGGCCGCGGGCTTTGCCGCCGCGCAGGGATTGGCCTTCGCGGCGCAGGGATTCTTCGCGGCACAGGGGTTGGCCTTGGCGGCGCAGGGGTTCTTTTTCGCGGCGCAAGGATTCTTCACAGCGGTGCGCACGAGCCGTGGCACCGTGCAGCGGGTCAATATGGCGCTGGCGCCGCCACCACAGGGATTGCACGGGTTCGCCGCCGCGCACGGATTTTTCGCCGCGCACGGATTTTTCGCGGCGCAGGGGTTCTTTGCCGCGCAAGGATTAGGCTTGGCCGCGCACGGATTGGCGCGCTGCGCCAGGTAGATGCGATCGCCCGCCGCGTTGGTCGTTGTCAGATTATCGGCAGCCCCCGCACCCACGAGAAACGGCAATACGGTTGTCGATAGCAAGGCTCTTTTGAATGGCGACATTACATTGAATCGAGACGTGGCGAACGGTTTCATGGCGGCTCCTCCCAATGAATGCATCCAATGCAGCTGCATGCGGATGGACGCCCGCGAACAGCCTTCCCGTATGGGACTTCGCCGCAGACCGCCAAAAAGTTACAGAAGCGTTAAGAATATTCCGCCATCTCACGTAGTCGTGAAGCATGTAACGTGTTGGTGCGGCTGCGGTCTTATCGCGCTTGCACGCCTACGTCACGCGCGCCAGTATCGTCGGCCAAGGGTGGGAGATTTTCACGAGGCGCGCGCGTGCGATGACATCCGGCAATTCCCGTCAGTACCCCTCGCTGCCGCAGCCCGACCTTGGCGACTGGCGGCGCGGCGACCTCGAAGCGATGGCCGATGCCGGGCGCGCGGCGCTTGAATGCCAGCGCGTGCTGGCGAAAACCGGGGACAATCTGGTCGGCGAAATCCTGCGCCTCGCCGATAATTTCTACGAGTGGGACCATTATCCGTCCGGCGACGCCATCGATCCGGAAACGCACGCCCAGTACTATTATCATGCGCATTCGGCAGAGCAGCGCGGTCCGGGAGAACACGGGCATTTTCACACTTTTCTGCGCCCCGAGGCGATGGCGCTGGACATCACTCCGGTCACGGCGTCGCGCTGGCTGCGCGATGGCGACGCACACGCGCGCGATGCGCGCGCGCCCGGCAGCGCCAATCACCCCTGCCATATCGTCGCCATCGCCATGAACGAATCCGGCGCGCCGATCCGCCTGTTCACGACAAATCGCTGGGTGACCGGCGATGACTGGTATCGCGCCGGCGACGTTGTCGCGATGCTCGATCGTTTCGTGATCGATACGGTACGTCCCTCCTGGGCGGTCAACCGTTGGATCTCCGCCATGCTGGCACTGATGCGGCCGCAGATCGTCGCGCTGCTCGCGGCGCGCGATCGCGCGATCGTGGAGTGGCAGGCGCGTCACGGCGAGGATCACGACGTATTCGAGGACCGCATGCTCGAAGTGACGTCCTCGATCGACATCGACGCGCGCGCACATTTGCACCGCATCGAAGCCGCGCTCGGGCGCTGGAGCGTGAGGCGGCGCGACAGCACGCCGGTCCCACCATTGTGATGCCATGTGATGCCATCATTCGCCGACGTGCCGCTACGATGAACCGTCGGGGAGCAATGTTCGCCGCGGGAGGCTCGAGATGACGACTTGTTTGACGCGCGCAAGAAGTTTGCATGGCGTGGCGGCGATCGCGACCCTCGTTGCCGGCGTTACGATCTCGGTTGCCGGCGACGTGCAGCTTGGCGGACGCGTGTCGGTGAAATGCGTTATGTGCCACACATTCGAGCCTGGCAGGAACAAGATCGGCCCCTCACTGTCCGATATCATCGGCCGCAAGGCGGGCACCGCGCCGGGCTATTCCTATTCCCCTGACTACGTCGAGGCGGGAAAAAAGGGCCTGGTATGGAGCGAGGAGAACGTGATCAAATATTTGCCCGATCCGAAAAGGTTTCTTGCCGACTATCTCGGTAAACGCGAGGCGCGCTCGAAGATGGTGTTTACGCTGCCAAACGCCACGGAGCGCGAGAACGTCGCCGCGTTCCTTAAGGCGCGCCATTCGCGATAGAGCTTCATGCCGTGGCGTGAAGCGGTTTTCGGGACGGCATCAAACGCCGGTTGCAAGGGTCATCACCCCCCAGCGATTCCAGTCGGAGCGCCCGCGCGCTAGAGCCTTTCCGGCTTTGATGGAATCAAAGCCGGGGCTCTCACTTTTTGTATTGACGCGTTTCCTTCACGCGAACCGGTACCCACTTCGCTCGAAAACGCTCTAAGGCGCCAGCAGCACCTGGCGGCATGCCGGCGGCAACTGCGCCATGGTCAGCGGCGGGCGCGGCTTGGGCGGCTTTGTCGGTGGTTTAGGGTGGATGATGGATTCGCGGAACCACCAGTCGAGATCCTTGCCGCAACCCTCGCCTGGCGGCACCGGATCCTGCGCGCGGCAATTGTCGCCCGGCGGACAGCGGATGCGGATATGGAAATGATAGTCATGGCCCCAATAGGGGCGCACCTTGTTGAGCCAGGCACGGTCCTTGCCCGCGTCGCGGCACAGCGCTTTCTTGATCGCCGCATTGACAAAAATGCGCTCGACCTCGGGTTCCTTTGCCGCCAGCCTGATGATGGCGCCATGCGCCGGCGTCCACACCGCGCGATCCACGTCGATGCGGCTTGGCGCCACGATCATGGTTGCCGATATTTCCTCGCGCTCGGCGCGCGAGAGCTCGCGCCGCGGCATGGGCGTAAGCCAGATATCGGCGTCGAGGCCGATCTGGTGACTGGCATGGCCGGTGAGCATCGGTCCGCCGCGCGGCTGCGACATGTCGCCAACCAGCAGGCCCGGCCAGCCGACCTTGGCACCCTGGGTCGAAAGCCGCTCCAGCAGGTTCACAAGGTCTGGGTGACCCCAGTTGCGGTTGCGCGAGAGCCGCATGACCTGCCAGGTCCGGCCATTGATCGGCAGCGCGGTCGCGCCGGCAAGGCAGCCATTGGCGTAGAATCCGATCGTGTGCACGGCGAGCGGGGCGGGCTTTGCCTTGCGGCCGAACAATTCCTTGGCCGGCGTTTTCGGATCGCTCGGGTTGGCAAGCGGCGGCGGCGGCGCGGGGTCAAGCGTACCCTTGTCCTGCGCCACGGCGCTGGACGCGGCGACGGCGAGAACGAGGGTGGTCGTGGCAAACCATAACGCGCGCATGGGCTCCTTCATACAAGATCGTGGATCATCATGGGAGGCCGCAGTAACGAGGCTGCGGCAATATTGCCGGGCGCCATGGCGCCGTATGGCTTTGCACGCGCGCGAAAAATTCGCCATTCTGACCGGCGATGCGGCTGGATTGTGTGTTGGGGATAGGGTCATGCGTAGAGTCGCCGCAGCGTGTGCTGCGATTGCCGTTTTCTGTCTTGTTTGCGTTGGCTTTGCGCGCGCCGCACTGGCGTCCGTGGTCGTGCATATCGACAAATCCTCGCAACGCATGGTTGTCAGCGTCGACGGCCAGGTTCGCCATCGCTGGATCGTATCGACCGGACGGCGCCCATTCGGCACGCCAAGCGGAACCTATCGACCGCGCATGATGGCGCGCCGCTGGTTTTCGCGCAAATACGACAATTCGCCAATGCCCTATTCGATTTTCTATCACAAGGGCTACGCCATCCACGGCACAAATTACATCAGGCAGCTCGGCGGCCCCGCCTCGCATGGCTGCGTGCGCCTGCACCCGGCCAATGCCGCCATTCTGTTCGCGCTCGTGGGGCGACACGGCATGAGCAACACGCGCATCGTCGTCTCGCATTGAGTGGCGCGCCGCGTCGAGGTGCGGCTATGATGGCGTCCAAGATCGATTGCGGAGAAGTCGGCGATGGTCGTCCACATGCCCAAGACCGAGGCCCAGAGTTCGCGCGCCTATTCGCCGGGGGTGATGACCGAAGGCGGGCGTATTGTATGGCTCGCCGGGCAGACCGCCATCCGTGACGCGGACGGCACCGACCTGTCGGGTAATTTTGACGCGCAGACGCGGCGGATTTTCGCGTTGATCGACGAGACACTCGAGGCGGCCGGTGGCAGTCTCGCCAACCTCGTCACCATGACCGTGTACATCAACGACCCGCGCCATGGCGATCGTTTCGTCGAGCTGCGCAAGGGGTACTTCGCCGACGGCAACTTTCCCGCAAGCGCCCTTATTACCGTCTCGCAATTCGCGCGGCCGGGCATGCTGATTGAGATCCAGGGCGTCGCCGTCATCGGCGGGTAAACGCTCCGGCCAATGTAGGGAGGGGGGGCCATGGTTGCCATTCGCGCCGCGAAGATCGCAATGGTCGCTGCGATTGCCTTGCATGCGACGCTGGTCGCATTCGGCAACGTCACCGACTACGCCACCAATTTCACGTTCGTCCGGCACGTCCTTTCGATGGATACGATCTTCAAGGACGCCACCATCGGTTACCGGGCGGTGGCAAATCCGGCACTGCACCACGCCGCCTACACCGCCATCATTGCGGTGGAAACAATGGTCGCGGTGCTGTGCTGGATCGGAGCGTTTCGTCTCCTTCGTCTGCTGCGCGCCGATGCGGCGGCGTTCAATGCCGGCAAGGCACTTGCCGTCATGGGGCTGACGCTCGGCCTTTTGCTTTGGCAGGTCGGCTTCATATCGATCGCCGGCGAGTGGTTCGGCATGTGGATGTCGCAGCAATGGAACGGCGTCGCAAGCGCCTCGCGCATCGTTGCCAGCCTCTTCGGCGTGCTGATATTTCTGGTCCTGTGCGACCAGGAACTTAGCCAACGCACCACCGGTTGACAGCCGAACTGCGGCAGGCACCGCGGCCGCGCGGCGCCTATTCGATCACGATCTCGCCCACCATGCCGTGTTCGGCGTGGGTTCGCCCGTCGCTGCCCTTGATGCCGCAGCGCAGGTCGGTTGCGCGTCCGGCGGCGACCGGCACGAACCACCACTCGGCGGAATGGCCG
>JACQAE010000226.1 GCA_016195095.1 Pseudomonadota bacterium | reverse complement strand
TCGAGGCGCTCCTCGATGGCGCCGAGCGCCTTCATCTGGTTGGTCTCGGCGCGCTCCAGCAGGTCCTGGAAACGCGCGATCATTCCGCCGACGCCACCGCGCGCCGCGCGCGCCGCCTGGTGGCGCGCGAAATGCATGGGCGCGCGCGAATGCAGGCGCGCCTCGCGATCGGGCGGGGCGGTGAAGATGATCGTGTCGCTGATCGGCGAGGGCTTGGGCGGTATGGCCGCGGGCCTCGCCGCGCCTGCGGCACGGCCCGGCGCCGGTAGCGATCCGGTGGTCGTCGGATCGGCGAGCGCGCCGATGCTGGCGGCGCGGGATTCGAGCGTGGATTGCCGGCTCAGCAGGCTATCGAGCTTGCGCTCGAATTGCTCCTGGTCGAGGAGCTGGCGGCTGGTCACGCGGTCGATCTGCGCGCGCAATTCCGCGATGCGATCCTCATAGGCGAACTGGGTTTCCGACTGGCGCGCGATCAGGCGCGTAAGCACGTCGTCATGAAAGGCGAAATAGGTCGCCGTGACCACCGACCAGCCACCCATGACCACCAGCGTGCCGACAATGGTCCAGAATGCCACCGGCCCGACGCGGACCTGGTGGCGGCCGTGGCCCAGCGTATAGGCGGCGGCAATGGCGCGCGCGCTGGCGTGCGCGGCATGCGCCTTCACCGCCGCGAGCGGCGCGTTGCGGCCATGGTCGCGGCGCTGCGCGTTGGCGTCGTGCAGGGGATAGGCCTGGTATGACATCGCCGCTCCGGCGCCTCGGCGCCGGGAGCTGCCAAGACTGTCCAGCCTGCAATCTGGCGGGTGTGTAGTTAATATTCGGCAAATGTGCGCATGCGCGGGGAGGCGATGCCGGTTGCCGCCGCTGCCTGCGCGGCAACGCATTGACCGGTAGACGGTCCGCGCCGCGCGCGGATTTGCTAAGGCGCCTGCGACGCCGCCAGGACCGCCTCGGCATGGCCCTCGACGCGCACGCGCGGCCAGATGCGCAGAATGCAACCGTCCGGCCCGATGAGAATCGTCGTACGCGTTATGCCCATATATGTCCTGCCATACATGGATTTCTTGCCCCATACGCCATAGGCGGTCAGGACGCGGTGGGCTGGGTCGCCCGCCAGCGTGATGTGCAAATTATTTCGATCCGCGAATTTTTCCAACCGCTCGACCGGGTCGGCGCTGATACCAAGGATCGTGGTGGCCGCCGCCGTAAACGATTCCTTAAGCCTGGAGAAGGCATTGGCTTCCAGCGTGCAGCCCGGCGTGTCGGCCTTGGGGAAAAAGAAGAGGACCAGCCTATGCCCGCGGTGGTCCGCCACCGTGGCAATGCCGCCGCCGGTCTGCGCCAGCGCCAGTTCCGGCGCCCGGTCGCCCGGTCCAAGCTCTTGTATCATATGCCTTTCTTTCGTCGCTTTCGGACGGTCAATGTAGCTTCGGGGAATGGTCGAAGTAAGCCGTATTCGTTGGTATGGCGCGCGAGCGGGCACATAAGCGGGTCCGACGTATTGTTGGCCGCTGGCGTGTGAGACGTGGGATCGACAGGAATGGTAGACCGCCGCCACCGCTCGCTGGCGTCGGCGCGCGCGAGTGGGCGGCGCGTATTCAAGCGCTGCCGGCCGGGCAGCACGGCGGGCGCGCGGCATTGGCGTCGGGGCGGTGTATTGCGGTGAATTGGACAATGGTCCACACCCCAAGATGCGACGGACAAAATGACGTGGCGCGTTTCGGTGGTGGCGAAATGGGACGCGTCGCGGGGCGACAGAAATGCAAGCGTGGCTTTCCCATTTGCTAAGCGCACGCTGTTAGGCTTGGTCATATCCGGCAAGGTAGAGCGCGTCGCCTGCGTGTGACGCTCCGACCATTGGGGAAAAGGCGGGGACGTCTAGTCGGGCATGGTGGACCAACTTTACGATCCGAAGCACCGCGATCAAGGCGATGGGGAGGCGCCGCATTTGCAGGAGCGTCCCTCACGCCTGTGCCCGCCTTTCGACACGCCGGCGACCGTGGCGTCGCGCGCGCCGTGGTCGGCGCCGCTGCGGCGCGGTTGGCATGCGCTCCTCGACGCGCATGCGCGTCCGCGCGACGTCGGCGCACGTGCGCCGGCGCGGCGCAATTTCGCCCGCCCGATCGTCATCACCATTGCCGCGGTTCTGGCGGTGGTCGTCGTCGCGGTGGCGGCGCTGCTGTTGCGGTTAGCCAGCGGCCCGATCGCGCTCGACATGGTGACGCCGTGGCTCAAGGCGGCGATCGAGGAGAATTTCCGCGGCCGCCGCGTCGAGGTTGGCGGCACGCAGCTTGAGCGCGACGACCAGGGCCGCGCCGCGTTGCGCATTCGCGATATCGTCGTGCGCGATGCCGATGGCTCCGTCGTCGCCAGCGCGCCGCGTGCCGAGGTCGGCCTGTCGGGCCGCAGCCTGCTGGCGGGTCGCCTGCGCGCCGAGCGCCTCAGTTTGGTGGGCGCGCATGTTGCGGTTCGCGTCGAGCGCGACGGCCAGCTCAGTGTTTTCACCAGCGCCGACAAGGAGCCGCCGGCGAGCGTCGTGGCTGCCGATGCGCGCGCGCCGGCCGCCGTGGTCGCGACATCGGGCGCCGAGCAGATGCGGCGCATCTTATCGTGGATCGACCGCATCGGCATCGCCGGCTTTGACGGCAGCGACCTGACCGAGGTCGGCGTGAAGAACGGCAAGGTCTCCGTTGAGGACACGCGCAACGGCCGCCACTGGTCATTCGACCGGGTCGACTTGCGAATCATGCGCGCAGTCGACGGCGAGGTCAGCCTCAGCGTCGGCTCCGAGGCCGCCGGGCGGCCTTGGCAGATGCTGGCGGCTTTGGGTCCGGCGGCGAGCGGTCGGCGCCTGATCAGCTTGGAAGGCCAGGACGTGCCGTTCGGTGACATTGTCGCCGCCTCGCCACTGGCGGCGGGGGCGATTGAGGCGCGGCTGCCGATGTCGATCGCGTTACGCGCGGAAATCAATGCCGATGGTACGCCCGAACGCGCCAGCGGCCGCGTTGCGATCGAGGGTGGGTACGTTGCCGGCATCGGCGAATCATCCGCGCGCGTTGCGATCGATCGCGCCGAGTTCAGCCTTGATTGGGACGCGTTTCGTGGCGTCGCGACAATGCCGTTTCAGGTCGTTTCCGCCGGCAACCGCTTCACCCTGATCGCGCAGGCGGAGGCTCCGCGCGGCGCCGGCGGGTTCTGGCAGTTCGCCGTTGACGGCGGCAGCGTCGTCCTTGGTCCGGTCGGCCGCGAATCCAGCAAGCCCTTGATCCTCGATCGCGTGCTGGTGCGCGGCCGCTGCAATCCGGCCGAGCGCAGGATCGAAGTGCAGAAGGGCGAACTGGGGTCCACCGACGTCGCGCTCGTGTTCTCCGGCAGCCTGGACTTCACCGGCGACGATCCCAGGCTCGATTCGGCGGTCGCGGCCGGGCGCATGAGCGTCGGCGTGCTCAAGGAATTGTGGCCGGTCTTCGCCAATCCGAAATTGCGCGAATGGGTCATCGAGCGCCTCGACGGCGGCACGGTCGAGCGCGTGGAGATCGCGACCAACGCGCCATTCTCGCAATTGCGCCGCGGTGGACCGCCATTCGCCGATGACGCCTTATCGGTGCGCGTCGAGACGCGCGGCTCCGTGATCCGGCCGCTTGACGGCCTGCCGGCGATCCGCGAGGCCGACCTCACCACCACCATCAAGGGGCGTTACGCCCGAGTCGCGCTCGGCCGTGGCGTCGTCGATCTGCCGTCGGGCCGCAAGCTGACGCTGTCGAGCGGCGTCTTCGAGGTGCCCAATACGCAGATTCCCAAGCCGCCGACGATCACCCGATTCCACATCGAGGGACCGGTCGCGGCCGGCGCCGAACTCGTCGCCATGGACGCGTTGCGCGACGCCTCCTCGCTGCCGCTCGACCCCGCCGGGCTTCGCGGCACCGTCGCCGCCAACGTCACCGTCGCCATGCCCATCGCGCGCGAGGCGCCGCCGGGCTCGCGTTCGCACAGCGTCGCGGCGGAGATCGCCAATTTTTCGGCCGATCGCGCCGTCATGGGGCAGAAGGTCGAGAGCGCCAATCTGCGCATCACCTCGAATAATGAAGGCTACCTGGTCAAGGGTGACGTGCGCATCGCCGGTGCGCCGGCGATTCTTGAAATCCAGAAGGAAAACGGCGCGCCCGACCCGGAAGTGCGCATGCAGGCCATGCTCGACGAGGCCGCGCGCGCGCGGCTCGGCTTTGATTTCGGCGGCAATCTCAAGGGCGTCATTCCGATCAAGCTGTCCGGCCGCATGGCCGCAGGCGAGCGCGAAAGCCGCTATGTCGTCGAGGCCGACCTGACGCAGGCGCGTATCGATCAGGTCGTTCCGGGCATGCAGAAGGCGCCGGGCAAGGCGGCGCGCGCGAGCTTCGCCGTGGTCGGCCGCGTCAATTCGACCCGGCTCGAGGATATTGTCGTGGAAGGCGGAGGTAGCCTCTTGCGCGGCGCCGTCGAGGTCGACGGCAATGGCGAGCTGTTATTCGCCAATTTCCCGGTATTCGCCCTCTCCGACGGCGACAAGGCGACGCTGAAGGCGGAACGCGGTGCCGATTCAACGCTCAAGATCACCATGCGCGGCGACGTCTATGACGGGCGCGCCATCGTCAGGTCGCAGATGGCGGGGCCGACGCCGGATCAGCGTTCGCGCGTCACCGTGCCCGACCTCGACCTCGATATCAGGCTCGGCGTCGTCGCCGGCCACAATGGCGAGACGCTGCGCGGCGTGGACTTTCGCATGTCGCGCCGCGCCGGCGAGATCCGCAGCCTCGGCATGAATGCCAAGATCGGCGTCGATACGACGCTGGCGGCCGAGCTGCGCGCGCGCGCCGGCGCGCGGCCGCTCATCCAGGTCGACACCTCGGACGCGGGCGCGCTGCTGCGCTTCACCGATACCTATTCGCGCCTGTTCGGCGGCAAGCTGTCGCTGGCGATGGATCCGCCCAGCGCGGTGCGCACGTTGCAGGAGGGCGCCCTCAACGTGCGCGACTTCACGATCCGCGGCGAGCAGGCGCTCGATCGCATCGTCACCAACCAGGCCGACGACGCGATTGGACCGAGCGCTCCCAGGCTGCGGCGCAACGGCATCGACTTCTCGCGCATGTACATGGAGTTTTCGCGCAGCCCCGGCCGCCTCGCCATTCGCGAGGGCGTGGTGCGCGGTCCGATCATGGGGGCGACGATCGACGGACACATCGATTACGGGCGTGACGAGGTGCGCCTGCGCGGCACCTTCGTGCCGCTATTCGGGCTCAACAACATGTTCGGGCAATTGCCCATCATCGGACTGTTCCTTGGCGGCGGCAGCAACGAGGGCCTGGTCGGCATCACCTATGTCGTCGTCGGTCCGCCGGGGGCGCCGGTGCTACATGTCAATCCGATCTCGGCGGTGGCGCCCGGCCTGTTACGCAAGATGTTCGAATTTCCCAATGCCGGCGAACGCGGATTATCGGCATCCGAGCCGCGCTGAATTGAAGCGTCCGCCGACCGCCTGAAGGTTCGCGATCGTGACGGGCGCGCCGGCGTCAGACCGGCTTGATCAGCATGTGACGCTTGCGCCCGAGCGAGAGCTTGATGACCCCGTCTTGCGTCACGTGGCGCGGGCCGAGGATCATCTTCTCGTCGGTGACGGTCGTGTCGTTGACTTTCAGACCGCCGGCCTTGACCTGGCGGCGCGCCTCGGAATTGGAGGCGACGAGGCCGGCCTTTTCGGAGAATGCGGCGAGGACGCCGAGGCCCTTTTCCAGATCGGCAAGGGCGATTTCTACGCTCGGTAAAGCCCGCGCGAAGACGCCTTCCTCGAAGGTCTGCCGCGCCGCCGTTTCCGCCGCTGCCGCCGCGTCGCGTCCATGCACCAGCGCCGTCGCCTCGCTCGCCAATGTTTTCTTGGCCTCGTTGATTTCCTGGCCCCTGAGCGCGGCAAGCCGCGCGATGTCGTCGATCGACAGCACGGTGAACAGGCGCAGGAAGCGCTCGACATCGCCGTCCTCGGTATTGCGCCAATATTGCCAATAGGCGTAGGGCGAGAGCAGATCGGCGTCGAGCCACACGGCGCCGGCGGCGGTCTTGCCCATCTTGGCGCCCGAGGAGGTTGTGATCAGAGGCGAGGTGAGCGCGAAGAGCTGCGCGCCGAGCATGCGCCGGCCGAGTTCGATGCCGTTGATGATGTTGCCCCACTGGTCGGAGCCGCCCATTTGCAAATGGCAGCCGTGGCGCTCGTGCAACTCCACGAAATCATAGGCCTGCAGGATCATGTAGTTGAATTCGAGAAACGACAGCTCCTGCTGGCGCTCGAGGCGCGTCTTGACCGAGTCGAAGGCAAGCATGCGGTTAATGGAGAAATGGCGGCCGACATCGCGCAGGAAGTCGATATAGTTGAGCGAATTGAGCCAGTCGGCGTTGTTGGCCATGACCGCGTCGCGCGGACCGTCGCCAAAGGTGAGGAACTTGTCGAAAATGCCGCGGATCGCGCGCAGGTTCTCGCCGATTGCCGCGTCGGTGAGAATGCGGCGGCTTTCGTCCTTGCCGGAGGGGTCGCCGACGCGGGTGGTGCCGCCGCCCATGAGCACGATGGGCCGGTGCCCGGTGCGCTGCATCCAATGCAGCATCATGATCGGCAATAGCGAGCCCACATGCAGCGACGCGGCGGTGCAATCGAATCCGATATAGCCGGTGATCACGCCCGCGCGGGCGCGCGCGTCGAGCTGGTCGGGTTCGGAAACCTGGTGGATGAATCCGCGTTCCGCCAATACGCGCAAGAATTCCGATTTATAGGCGCTCATGGCCGCTTCCCGTCGCAATCCGTGAGGCGTTGGTGTAACAGGTCCGCAAGCTGATTCAAATCGGGGCGAGCCATGCGGTCCTATCGCGCGATCGGCCTTATGAGCGGCACCTCGCTCGACGGCGTCGACGTGGCGCTGGTGGAGACCGACGGCGAGACGATTTCCACGCTCGGCCCCGACGGCTACCGGCCCTATTCGGAGCACGAGCGCGAGGTGCTGCGCCGCGCATTGCAGGCGGCGGCGGGCCTTGCCCGGCGCGATGAGCGGTCTGGGGTTCTGGGCGAGGCACAAGCGTTGGTGACGCGCTGTCATATCGAGGCCGTCGAAACGTTCGCCCGCGCGCATGCGCTGTCATTCGCCGCTATCGACGTGATCGGATTCCACGGCCAAACGGTCCTGCATCGCCCGCAGGCGGGGCTGACGGTGCAGATTGGCGACGGCATGGCGCTCGCCCGCCGGTTCAAGACCCGCGTCGTGCATGATTTCCGCGCCGCCGACGTTGCGGCCGGCGGGCAGGGGGCGCCGCTAGTGCCGATCTATCACTGCGCGCTGGTAGCGCAGCTCAAGGTGCCGCGTCCGGTCGCGGTTCTCAATATCGGCGGCGTCGCCAACGTGACCTATTGCGACGACGGCACGGAGCCGATTGCATGCGATACCGGGCCCGGCAACGCGCTCATCGACGATTTCATGCGCGCGCGCGCTGGCAGGGCGCTCGATGACGGCGGGCGCACCGCCGCGCTCGGCGAGGCCGACGACAAATTCATCAACCGCGTCCTGGCCGACCCGTTCTTCGCGGCCGCGCCGCCGAAATCACTCGACCGCAACGCCTTCTCGTTGGCCGGCTTGACGCCGCCGCATTGGTCGATTGCTGACGGGGCGGCGACGCTCGCGGCACTGACGGCGGCGGCGGTCGAGCGCGCCGTCGCGCACCTGCCACGGCCACCGGCAAGCTGGATCGTCGCCGGCGGCGGCGCGCGCAACCGCACGCTTACCGGCCTTCTCACGCAAAAGCTTGCGCCCGCGGCGGTTGCAACCGCCGACGCGTTGGGCCTGTCGTCGGCGGCGCTGGAAGCGCAGGCGTTCGCCTATTTGGCGGTACGCTCGCTGCGCGGTCTGGCGCTCACCTTCCCGACCACGACGGGCGTGCCGCGACCGATGACAGGGGGTGTCACGGCAGCGCCGGCATGAGGTCGGTGGCGCGCCGGAAAATCGCCGGCGCGGTTGCGCGCCCCTGCGAATTCGGCAGGCCTGCCGGGCATTTCGGACATTGGTCACCGCGCCAGGCATGCACGATAAGATCGGCAGCGGCGCCGGTTGACCGACCCTTTGAAGTGCCGCGCTACCTCAGCGTCCCTGTCCGTTGCGCCACGACGGCCGGCGCGATCCATTCGAATTGGTACGCGCGCAATGGGATTTGCCGCGACGTCTCGCGCTTGTTTCTTCTCTGCACGGCCGGGGGCACGCATGATAGGGAATGTTCGTTTGATGGCAGCGGATGGAAGACTCAGGCGTGCCCGGTGCACGCTGGAGCACGGTAATTTTGCATCGGAGCATGATGTCGTCCGAAAGCCGCTACGCCGTTTTCGCCATCATGCGCAAGATCGCGATGATTTTGCATCGAGTCGATGCAAAATCATAAACGTGATCGATTCTTATTACTTAGAGCATGATGTCGTCCGAAAGCCGCTACGCCGTTTTCGCCATCATGCTCTTGGCGTTCGCCGATGAGCGAGGCGATCGGCCTGCAGACCCCGCTGGCGCGGTCGCATGACGGCAAGGTCATCGCCGTCGTCGGCGGCGCGCATCTGGTCAGCCACTATTATATCCTGCTGCTGCCGCCGCTATTCGCCTTCGTGCGGGCGGATTTCGCGGTGAGCTGGACCGAGATCGGGCTTGCGCTTGCCGCGTTCAACGTGACCTCCGCCGTGCTGCAGACGCCGGCCGGATTCCTCGTCGACCGCGTCGGCGCGCGCGCAGTGCTGGCGGCCGGTCTGGCACTTGGCGGCGTCGCCGTCGCCGTCGCCGGCCTCGCGTCGGTATTCTGGTTGTTCGTGCTGGCGTTCGCCTTCGCCGGCGTCGCCAACACGGTCTATCACCCCGCCGACTACGCGATGCTCTCGCAATCGGTTTCGCCCGAGCGCATGGCGCCGGCATTCTCGATCCACACTTTCCTTGGGCTCGTGGGTGGTACGATCGCACCCGGCTCGCTCCTGTTCATGCAGGGGAGCATCGGCTGGCGCGGCGCGTTTCTGGTCGCCGGCCTGGTCGCGCTCGCCTATGCCGCACTGGTCGCGCTCGTGCGCATGCCGGTGCCGCTAGCGGCGCCACCGGCGGCGGTGACGGGCAGGGCGGCGGCTGCGGGTGCGGGCGTCGCCGCCGACTGGCGGTTGCTCCTGGCCGCGCCGATCCTGCTCAATCTTGTGTTCTTCGCCACCGCCTCGGTTGCCAATGCTGGGTTGCAGAACTACTCGGTGGTGGCGCTCGGAGCGCTGTTTGCCACCGCGCCGGGCGTCGCCAACGCGGCACTGACCGCCTATCTCGCAATGAGCGCGCTCGGCGTGCTCGCGGGCGGCGTCATCGCGGCGCGCACGCGCCGGCATGACCGCGTGGCCTTTCTGGGTTTTGCCGTCATGACCGTGTGCACGCTGGTTATCGGCGCGACGGCGCTGTCCACCCTCCCGCTGATCGCGGTGATGGGCTTGGTTGGAATCGCTTATGGAATTACCATGCCGTCACGCGACATGATCGTGCGCGCGGTGACGCCGGCGGGCGCGTTCGGCCGGGTGTTCGGCTTCGTCACTACCGGCTTCAATATTGGCGGTATTGTCGCGCCGCTCTTGTTCGGCTGGCTGATGGATTCCGGGCGGCCTTTTGCAGTGTTTGCGGTGGCGGCGGGGTGCTGTGTTTTAACCCTCGCCGCGATTGCGATCGGCAATTACTTCGTGGCGCGGGCTGGTCACGCGCGCGCCAATGGTTGATCGGCTGGACGGCGGCGAGAGCCGGGGAAGAGATACGCATGGCGGCCGCGATCGGTTTGTGGTGTGTGGCCACGGCTTTTGCGATCGCGGTCGCGGGCGTGGCGCTTGCGCGCCGCCCGGCGGGCACGCCGATCGTTTACGGCGGCTGCCTCGTCGTGTCGATCGTGGCGTTGGCTTCGGCCGTTGTGCATCTTGGCGCGGCGCTGCCGGCGTCTTCGCTGGCACTTCCGATCGGCCTGCCGTGGATCGGCGCGCATTTTCGCGTCGATGCCCTGGCGGCGTTCTTTCTGATCGTCGTCAATCTCGGCGCGGCGGCGGCGAGCCTCTACGCGCTGGGTTATGGACGACACGAACCGGCGCCGCTACGGGTGCTGCCGTTCTACCCAGCGTTTCTTGGCGCGATGAACCTGGTGGTGATGGCCGACGACGCCTTCAGCTTCCTTCTGGCCTGGGAGTTCATGTCGCTCGCCTCCTGGACGCTCGTGGTGTCGCATCATCGCGACGACGCCAATAGGCGCGCCGGCTACGTCTACCTGCTCATGGCAAGCGCCGGCACCATGTGCCTGCTGCTGGCGTTCGGCCTGCTCGCCGGATCGCAGGCCGGCTACGCGTTCGCCGCCATGCGCGCGTCGCCGCCGGCGGCGATGACGGCGACGGCCGTGGTCGTGCTGGCGCTCATCGGCGCCGGCTCGAAGGCCGGCCTCGTGCCGCTGCAT
>JACQAE010000225.1 GCA_016195095.1 Pseudomonadota bacterium | reverse complement strand
TGCGTAGGACGCCACTGGCGCATGCGCGTCGCAGGCGGCCCGCATCGCGGCGTGAAAGCGGCGCGTGTCGGGGTCGTCCTGCGTGCGGCGCCGCGCCAGCACCGGCGTCAAATCCGCGCCGCCGCCGAACCAGGCCTTGGTCGTGACGACGAAACGCGTGTTCATGTGCACCGCCGGTACGTGCGGGTTATGCGGATGCGCGATGAGTGAAATGCCGCTGGCCCAGAAGCGCGGGTCTTGCGCGGCGCCGGGAATATCCTTGCGTAATTCGGGCGCGAATTCACCGTGCACGGTGGAGCAATGCACGCCGACCTTCTCGAACAGGCGACCTTTCATCATCGCCATCACGCCGCCGCCACCCGGCCCGCCGGCATGGTCGGCGCGTTGCCAGGCCGTGCGCGCGAAGCGGCCGGGCGCGAGCCCCGCCTGCCCGGGCGGTGCCGGCGCGGCATCCTCCAGTTGCTCGAATGCCGCGCTAATGTCGTCGCGCAGCGTCTCGAACCAGGCCCTGGCGCGCGCCTTGCGCGATTCGAGGACCGCCGGCTCGGGTAATGGGGCGGCCGTCGCGGCCGAATTCTCATGCATGGCGAAACCCGCTCGTTTGTCGCACCGCTTCCCCAAGTGCCATCGCGCAGGTCATGGCGACATTGATGGAGCGCAACCCGGCACGCATCGGCACGATAAGGCGAATATCGGCGGCCGCGTGCACATGGTCGGGCACGCCGGCCGATTCGCGCCCGAACAGGAGGATATCGTCGCGCGCAAAGGCATGATCGAGATATGACGTCGCCGCGCGTGTCGTGAATAGCACAAGACGGGCGCCGGCCGCTTGCCGGTGGGCGGCGAAGGCGTTCCAGCTTATGTGGCGCAGAATTCGGACATGATCGAGATAGTCCATGCCAGCGCGGCGGAAGGCGGCGTCGGAGAGCGCGAATCCCGCCGGTTCGATGAGGTGCGCCTCGACCCCAAGGCAGGCGGCCAGACGCAGAATCGTTCCGGTGTTCTGCGCGATATCGGGTTCATATAGCGCGATCGGCATCGTTCATGCGCGCCTTCGTCGCCGGCGGGCCGGTTGTACACCGGGAATTGGGCGCCCGGCCCTTGACCCTTGCAAACCATCGCGCGTCACGCGCGGGCACGCATGTCGCCAGCCTGGGCGCGGCGGATCGCTAGGAAATGCATAATCTTTGCAAGCCATGGCGCACCGGCAACGCGCGCCGCGCAATTCGCGTGGACGCGGGCGCGGGATTCCACTTGTGTTGAATGCGCTCTAGCGCTCTTGCGCTCCGCCGGCAAGGGTGCCAATAAAACCCCGTTGAATCAGTGCCGCCAAGCGACCTCTCCCCCCGGGGTTCGGATGCGGCGGGTGCGTTCGCCGCTGGCGGCGGCGTCCCCTCTCCGGGGCGCCGGAACATCCTCCGCCGGATCCTCGCGCGAGCGGACCGAGGAACAGAAAGGACCTGGGATTGTGACGAGCATGTCTTCGGCCGGGCCGACACGCCGCGACTTTCTGTTCGTGGCGACGGGCGCGGTGGGCGCGATCGGGGCGGCGGCGACGCTGGTGCCGCTGATCGCGCAGATGAATCCCGATTCCTCGACCGTCGCCGCCGGCGCCCCGATCGAGGTCGACCTGGCGCCGATCACGCAAGGTCAGGCAATCAAGGTTTTCTGGCGCGGCAAGCCGATCTATATCGAGCATCGCAGCAAGAGCGAAATCGAGGCGGCGCGCAATGTCGATGTCGCCAGCCTGCCGGATCCGCAGGCCGACCAGGCGCGGGTGAAAGCGGGCCACGACCAATGGCTGGTGGTCATCGGCATCTGCACGCATCTCGGATGTATTCCGATCGCTCGCCAGGGCGATTTCGGCGGATTCTTCTGTCCCTGCCACGGCTCGCATTACGATACGTCCGGACGCATCCGCCAGGGTCCGGCGCCGGCCAATCTGGCGATACCGCCTTACGCCTTCCTTTCCGACAGCAAGATCCGGATCGGCTGAGGCCGCTGGAATCTTATTCAAAGATGAGACCATGAGCGGACAATCAACCTATCAGCCGCGCAGCCGGTTCATGCAGTGGATGGAGGCCAGGCTCCCGGTCATGGGCCTGGTGCATTCATCCTTCGTCGCCTATCCGACGCCAAGGAACCTCAACTACTGGTGGACGTTCGGCGGCATCCTGTCGTTCATGCTCGTTGTGCAGATCGTCACCGGCATCGTGCTGGTGATGCATTTCACGCCGCATGTCGACATGGCGTTCAATTCCGTCGAGCACATCATGCGCGACGTGAATTACGGGTGGCTGTTGCGCTACCTGCATTCGAATGGCGCGTCGATGTTCTTTCTCGCCTGCTACATCCACATGTTTCGCGGCATGTATTACGGCTCCTACAAGGAGCCGCGCGAGGTCCTGTGGATTCTCGGCGTCATCATCTACCTCTTGATGATGGCGACCGGCTTCATGGGCTATGTGCTGCCATGGGGGCAGATGAGCTTCTGGGCGGCGACGGTGATCACCAACCTGTTCTCTGCCATTCCCATCGTCGGCGATCCGGTCGTGACCTGGCTGTGGGGCGGCTATGCGGTCGGCAATCCGACGCTGCAGCGCTTCTTCTCGCTGCATTACCTGCTGCCCTTCGCCATCGCCGGCGTCGTCGTGCTGCACGTCTGGGCGCTGCATGTGGTTGGGCAAAACAACCCGACGGGAATTGAGCCCACGTCAGACAAGGACACGCTGCCGTTTACTCCCTATGCCACGGTTAAGGACGCCTTCTTCCTCGCCATGTTCGCGATCGTCTTTGCGTGGTTCGTGTTCTACATCCCGAACTATCTCGGACATCCCGACAACTACATTCCGGCCAACCCTGGCGTGACGCCGGTGCATATTGTACCGGAATGGTATTACCTGCCGTTCTACGCCATCCTGCGCGCCATCCCCAACAAGCTCCTCGGCGTCATTGCGCTGTTCTCCTCGATCGCCATTCTGGCGTTCCTGCCCTGGCTCGACACGTCGCGGGTGAAGTCGGCGAATTACCGGCCGCTCTACCGGCAGTTCTTCTGGCTGTTCGTGATCGTATGCGTCGGCCTTGGTTGGCTCGGCTCCAAGCCCGCGGAGGGCGGCTATGTGATCGCCTCGCGGCTGTTGACCGCGTGGTACTTCCTGCACTTCATCGTCGTGCTGCCGCTGCTTGGCTTCATCGAGAAGCCACGGGCGCTGCCGATGTCGATCTCCGAATCGGTGCTCAAGGGCAAGGGCGCGGCGGCGCTCCTCGCCGCCATCGTTCTCGCCGGGCTCGCCGGCTTCGCGCGCCCCGCCACCGCCGCGGAACAGGTCGCCCCGCCGCGCGTGAACTGGTCGTTCGCGGGTCCGTTCGGCAATTATGACCGCGCCCAGTTGCAGCGCGGCTTCAAGATCTATCGCGAGATCTGCCAGAGCTGCCATAGCCTGTCGCTGCTTTCGCTGCGTAATCTCGGCGAAACCGGGGGACCGGATTTTTCGCCGCCGCAGGTCGCGTCCATCGCCGCGGAGTACAAGGTCAAGGACGGTCCCAACGACCAGGGCGAAATGTTCGAACGCGCAGGGCGCCCGGCCGATCGTTTCCCCGCGCCGTTTCCCAATGAGCAAGCCGCGCGCGCCGCCAATGGCGGGGCGTTGCCGCCCGATCTGTCCGTGATCGCCAAGGCGCGCGGCTATGAGCGCGGCTTTCCCTGGTTCGTCATCGACGCCGTCACCCAGTTCCAGGAACACGGCCCCGACTACATCGTGGCCGTGCTCACCGGCTATGCCGACCCACCGGCCAATTTCAAGCTGGCCGCGGGCGCCGCCTATAACCGCTATTTTCCCGGCAATGCGATCGGCATGCCCAAGCCTTTATCCGATGGCATTGTCACCTATACCGACGGCACGCCGCAGACCGCCGACCAGTATGCCAAGGACGTGACCGCGTTTCTGATGTGGGCCGCCGAGCCGCATCTTGAGGCGCGCAAGCGCATCGGCTTCCAGACGATGATTTTCCTGATCGTACTGGCGGGCCTACTTTATTTCATCAAAAAGAAAGTGTGGTCGCACCTGCACGACCACGCGTGACATTATCTTGCGCTGGTGAGTTGGAGCCGGCGGCAATGGGCTTGCCATGACGAGGTCCGTGCTCGGCGTCATCGGAGGCTCCGGCATTTACGAATTGCCGGGCCTGGAAAAGGTTCGCAGCAAGAAAATCGCGAGCCCTTGGGGCGAGCCGTCGGCGGCGTTGCGCGTGGGCGAGATCGCCGGCCTGCCGGTCGTGTTCCTGCCGCGGCACGATGCCGGCCATCGGCTTTCGCCCTCCGACATCAATTACCGCGCCAATATCGACGTGCTTAAACGCGCGGGCGTGACCGACCTGGTGTCGTTGTCCGCCTGCGGTTCACTGCGCGAGGAACTGGCGCCGGGCACATTCGTGCTGGTCGACCAGTTCGTCGACCGCACGCATAGGCGGGAAAGCTCGTTCTTTGGCAAGGGCTGCGTCGCGCATGTGTCGATGGCGCATCCTGTGTCGCCGCGCTTGCGCATCCACCTAGCGCAGGCGGCGCTGGCGGAGGGAATCAACGTCGTGCGCGACGGCACCTATGTGTGCATGGAAGGTCCGCAATTTTCCAGCTACGCCGAGAGCATGACTTACCGCGCGCTCGGCTACACGGTGATCGGTATGACCAATTTGCCGGAAGCCAAGCTCGCGCGCGAGGCGGAGATCTGTTACGCGACGCTCGCCATGGTGACCGACTTCGACTGCTGGCATCCCGACCACGACGCGGTGACGGTGCAGGACATCGTCGCCGTGCTCGGCGCCAACGCGGAAAAGGCCAAGCGGCTGGTGGCGCGGCTGGCGCGCGATTTCCCGCGCGAGCATGAGCCGTGCCCGATCGGTTCGGATCGCGCCCTCGATACCGCCATCATCACCGCGCCGCGGGCGCGCGACGCCAAGCTCATACGCAAGCTCGACGCCGTCGCCGGGCGGGTACTGATCGGTAAGAAGACCGCCGCGCCGCGCGCGCGCGCGTCAAAACGCGGGCCGCGGCCGCGGCGATGAGGCTGGATCAAGATGAATTCGCATCAAATCGATGCAAGATCATGAACGTGACCAAATCTTGTCACTTAGAGCATGATGTCATCCGAAAACGCTTCGCACTTTTCGACATTGCGCTCTAGGCGCGGCGGTCTGGCGCAAGCGCGCCTGGCTGCGGAAACCCGCCGCGTTCGGCGCGCGCGTGCATCGTCAGTGGTAATTGTGTTTGTGGGAGGATGTCACAGCGGAACGCCCAGCGGACGCGTAAACAACGCGACACCGGCGGCGCTGACCAGAAAACCGATGGCCGCGATGATGAGCGCGGCGGGTATCATCGCCAACGCCATCTTGACGAAAACGAAAACCAGGCGAAAAAACGGAATGCGGATGTCGGTGACGGTAACTTTCTGCGCCGGTCCGTTCATCGGCCGATCCTCCCCGCTTGCCATGCGTCGCCGCCCCCGCCACGCTGGGGCCGCGTCGCTCCTCGTTGAATCGTGCGACGGCGCAGGCGTCTTGTTCGAGCATGACCCCTTATTCGAGCATGTTCACTTGCGAAAACCGGTTCCCGCTTTTCGCGATCATGCTTGGGTGCCGTCCGCGCCGCCCCTCGTCAGACACGGAACATCGAGCCATGACCACAATCCTTGAGAACGACCTCAAAGCCGCCATCCGCACCATCCCGGACTATCCCAAGCCCGGAATCATGTTCCGCGATATTACCACGCTGCTCGGCGATGCGCGCGCGTTCCGCCGCGCGGTTGACGAACTGGTGCAGCCGTGGGCCGGGTCAAAGATCGATAAGGTCGCGGGCATGGAGGCGCGCGGGTTCATCCTCGGTGGCGCCGTGGCGCACCAGGTTTCATCCGGATTTATTCCGATCCGCAAGAAGGGCAAGCTGCCGCACAAGACCGTGCGCATATCCTACGCGCTCGAATACGGCACCGATGAAATGGAAATGCACGCCGACGCGGTCGCGGCGGGTGAGCGCGTGATCCTGGTCGATGACCTGATCGCCACCGGCGGCACGGCGGAGGGCGCGATCAAGCTGCTGCGGCAGGCTGGCGCCGAGGTGCTGGCCGCCTGCTTCATCATCGACCTGTCGGAACTCGGCGGTGCCGAAATCATCCGCCAGATGGGCGTTCCGGTGCGCACGCTCGTCGCGTTCGCGGGGCACTAGCGCATGTTCCCGAAAAGTGGGAACCGGTTTTCGGGGCAAAGATCATGCGCCAAAAGCAGAATCATGATCCCGAAATGTGGGAACCGGTTTTCGGGGCAAAGATCATGCGCCAAAAGCAGAATCATGATCCCGAAATGTGGGAACCGCTTTTCATGTCAGATATTGCTTTAGCCTTGCCGGCCCCAGGGGCCTACGGCATTTGGTCCGGCCTCCCCTGGCGCGCCATCGGGCGGGAGTAAATGGCCCGCGCGCGTGGCTGCGTCGGGCGCCGGCGACCATGGACCCGGCGCCACGTCGCCGCTACCGGCCGCTTGCCCTTCGACGGCTGGCGGAGCGTTTGGCGGCGGCAGCGCGATCGGCCCCGGATCGCGTCCGCCGGCGTATTTCACCAGCGCCTCGACGCGGCTTTCGATCGAGGGGTGGGTGGCGAACAGGTCGGCGAACTCGTTGCGCGGGTTGTCGAAGCACATTTCCATGATCGCCGATGTCGCGCCGACGAGTTCGCCGTGTCCGTCGATCTTGCGCAGTGCCGTTATCATCGCGTCCGGGTTCTTGGTCAGTTCGACCGACCCGGCATCGGCGAGAAACTCGCGCGAGCGCGACAGCGCCAGGCGGATCACGATCGACAGGAACCAGGCGAGCGCGACAAGCGCGAGCGCGATGATGACGGCCGTGCCGCCGCCACCCTTTCCCTTACCGCCATTCCCGCCGTCGCGCGATCCGCCCCGGCGCCACCCGGAGTGAAACAAGCCGCGAAAGATGAGCTCGGCCACGAACGACACGATTCCAGCGATGATCACGGCGATCACCAGCATGCGCACGTCGCCATTCCTGATATGGCTCAGTTCATGGCCGAGCACCGCCTCGGTTTCCGCGTCGTCGAGGCGATCGAGCAGGCCGGAGGTGACCGTGATCGCGTACTGCTTTTCGTTCATGCCGGTGGCGAAGGCGTTGAGCGCGGGCGAGGGCATGATCTTGAGTTTGGGCATCGGAATGCCGCGAGCGATGCAGAGATTCTCCAGAAGGTTGTAGAGGCGCGGCTGCGCGGCGCGCGTAACATTGCCGGCGCCGGTGACGGCATCGATCAGGAACTGGTGGAAATAATAAGCGATGACGACCCACAGCGCGGTGGCCAGGGTCACGACGGGCAAGGCGCGGCCAAGGTCGATCCAGGCGCGCCGGATGAGCCAGGCAAGGTCCGCGTCCGCGCTCAACGCCAACGCCAAAAGCGCGCCGGCGTAGGTCATCAGGTAGACGAGGAAAAACAGGCCGATCATCAGCGCAACCGAGCGGCGCCCGTTGGATTGAATGTGGCTATAGAGCCCGTAGGACGCCATGGCTGGTGTTGCCGCTCCTTGGCGGCTGCGCTCAGAACTTGACCTGCGGCACCTCGCCGACGGTCTTGCGTTCCTCGCCAAGGTCGAAGAACTGCATCGGCGTGAAGCCGAGCGATCCCGCCAACAACACGGCGGGGAATTTCTGGATGCCGGTGTTGAATTCCTGCACGGAATTGTTGAAGAAGCGGCGCGCCGCGGCGAGCTTGTTCTCGATGTCGGCGAGCTCGGTCTGCAATTGCTGGAAATTGCTGTTGGCCTTGAGGTCCGGATAGGCCTCCGACAGCGCGAATAATTGGCGCAGCGCCCCGCTCAGCGCCGTTTCCGCGGCCGCCTGCGCCCCAGGCCCTTGCGCCGCGATCGCCGCGTTACGCGCCTTGACGACTGCCTCCAGCGTCCCGCGCTCATGCGCGGCATAGCCCTTGACGGTTTCAACCAGGTTGGGGACGAGGTCGTGACGCTGGCGCAACTGCACGTCGATGTCGGCGAAGGACTGGTTGACGCGCTGGCGCATGGCGACGAGGCCGTTGTAGATCGCGACAATCCACAAGACCGCGGCGACGATGACGCCAATGACGACCCAGCTGGTGGTTGACATGTATGCCTCCAAGCGTGAACGACGCCCCGGTTATAGTCGCAATTCACCCATAACGTGAGGGCCAAAGGCGCACAATGCATGGCCGACGCTTGCCGGCGCGGCGGCGCCGATCAGCCGGCCGCTGGATGCGCGGCGCGAACGCGCCTTTCAATGTATCGGGCGTCGCTTGCAATCATCGCGGCACGCCCTGTAATGGGGAGGGCCGCGTGCGCTGACCGCGCAAGCGTGACATTTGACCAGACGACACGCGGCGGTGGGAGAGTTGCATGCTAGGCAAGGTTGCGCTCGAGGAGCATTTCGCCATTCCCGAGACTCTGGGCGATTCCAGCGGCTACCTACCCGGCAAGACATGGGATGAACTGCGCGCGCGTATCCTCGATATCCAAGAGCGGCGTCTTGCCGAAATGGATCGCCACGGGATCGAATTCATGATTCTGTCGCTCAATGCGCCGGCGATTCAGGCGATCGCGCACGCGCCGACGGCGATTGCGCTCGCGCGCCTTGCCAACGACGTCCTTGCCGCCGAAATCGCCAAGCGACCCGACCGCTTCGCCGGATTTGCGGCGTTGCCGCTGCAGGATCCGCAGGCGGCGGCGGACGAACTCACGCGCTGCGTCAGGGACTTCGGTTTCAAGGGCGCGCTGGTCAATGGATTTTCGAATGGCGCCAAGGACGGCGAGGCGCTCTATTACGATCTTGCGCAATACCGCGCGTTCTGGGAGGTCGTCGAGCGCCTTGACGTGCCGTTCTACCTGCATCCGCGCAATCCGTTGCCGCAAGACACGCGCGTCTACGAGGGCCACCGCTGGCTGATGGGGCCGACCTGGGCATTCGGCCATGAAACCGCCGTGCACGCCCTGCGGCTGATGGGCAGCGGCCTGTTCGACGCCCATCCGCGCCTCAAGATCATTCTCGGGCATCTCGGCGAAGGGCTTCCCTACAGCATCTGGCGTGTCGACAATTGCAACGGCTGGGTCGAATCGCGGCACGCCTACCCGGCGAAAAAGCGGATCTGCGACTATTTCCTCGCCAATTTCCACCTCACCACGTCGGGCAATTTCAGCACCCAGACGTTGATTGCCGCCATGATGGTGGTTGGCGCGGACCGCATCATGTTCTCCGCCGATTGGCCGTTCGAGAATGTTGAACATGCCGCGCGCTGGTTCGACCACGCCGACATCGGCGAAAACAATCGCGTCAGGATCGGGCGCGCGAACGCCATGCGGCTATTCAAGCTGGGGACGTAAGGCCGGCCGCGGGAGCAGTCCGTCCAGTGGCCCTCCGACGCTCGCAACCGCGGGGTCCCGGGCCGCCGCCTATGCCGCCCGGCGCGTCTTGTCGTCGCCGTCGGCGTCGGATGACAGGATCATGTCGATCATGGACTGGACGGCGGTGACATCGGAGAACGGCTGGTCGGAACCGCGCAAGAGCGCGGCGAGCGCCGGTGGCGACGCGCGCTTCGCGCGCTCCTCGACAGACTTGATGCTGTCCTCGACCACGTAATATCCGCGATTGATCACCAGCCGGTGATGATCGCCGAGCGCCCAATCGATGCGCTGCTTGAGCGAGCGCGGCGAGAACGGCTTGGCGACGATCGCGTGTGCGCCGTTACGGATCGCGTTGTCGATGAACTGCTCGGTCGGCCACGCCGTGGTCACGATGATCGGCACGAAACACAACGGCGCGAGCGAAGCGTGGCGCAGCCCGCGAATGAGCCGCAGGCAGGAAAACGTCATCGGCAATTGCGCGTCGACGATGATCAGCCCGCTCGGTTCGAGCAGCAGGCCACGCAACGCGGTAACCGGATCCTCGTAGGCGCGGATGCGCCCGACGCTCATATGCAGAAGCATCGATCGCGTCAGCGACAAATAGAATTTCGAAGCATCGAGAAGGATGACTTCAAGCCCATGCTTGCCTTTTTGGGCGCCCATTCGTGTCCATCGCGCGTATGGGATCGTCGCATTCCCAGCCGCGCTGGAGAAGGATTAGCCATCCGCCGACCCGCAGCCGTCAACAATGGGGCAGGGATTGGGGCCTAAGCTCAAACCTTCGCGCGGCTGCGATTGCGGTCGCAAATCCCAATTCCATCGTTGCTGAATGCATTCCAGCGTCTACCCGCCATGGTTGCCGAATGAAGTTGAAAAATACTTAAAGTTGCAGCTATTTTTCGAAACAAAATCGGAGGTTGCATATTTGCTGCGCGCGGTTGTTGCCCACGGCGGCGCTTTTTGGGCGACCGCATCAAGGACCGCCGCAGAAAAAGACGGTTGACGGGACGACCTCGATATCTGGCGAATACCACGCGAGGCGAGGCGCCCTAACCCGCCTCGCGCAGGCGCACGGCGTCCTCGAGATCGACCGAGACGAGCTGCGATACGCCGCGTTCGGCCATGGTGACGCCGAACAGACGGTTCATGCGCGCCATGGTGATCGGATTATGCGTGATGATGAGGAAGCGCGTATCCGTGGACTTGGTCATCTCGTCGAGCAGGTCGCAAAAGCGCTCGATATTGTGGTCGTCGAGCGGCGCATCGACCTCGTCGAGCACGCAGACCGGCGCCGGATTGGTCAGGAATACCGCGAAAATGAGCGCCAGCGCGGTGAGCGCCTGTTCGCCGCCGGAGAGCAGCGAGAGCGTCGCCGGCTTCTTGCCTGGCGGCTTGGCGATGATTTCGAGACCGGCCTCGAGCGGGTCGTCGTTCTCGATGAGATGCAGTTCCGCCGTGCCGCCGCCGAACAGCTTGGCAAAAAGCTCCTTGAAGTGGGTATTGACCTGCGCGAACGAGGCAAGCAAGCGCTCGCGCGCTTCGCGATTGAGGCTCTGGATGCCCTGGCGCAGGCGCTTGATGGCCTCGACGAGATCGTCTCGTTCCGCCGTCAGCGTCGTGTGCTGCGCCTCGACTTCGCGCAGTTCCTCCTCGGCGCGCAGGTTGACGGCGCCAAGCCGCTCGCGCTCGCGCCGCAGTTTGTCGAGCGTTGCCTCGACCTCGGTGACGGATGGCGCGACGGCGCCGGGCGCCAGCGCCGCGACGACCGCGAGTTCGCCCGGCTCGATCTCCAGCATGTCGCGGATCTCGCGCGCGATGTCGTCAAGCCGTCGGCGGGCGCCGGCGCAACGCTCCTCGGCACGCGCGGCGTCCTCGCGCGCGCTGCTTTGCGCTTCGAGCGCGGCGCGCGCGGCGCGGTCGGCATCGGCGAGCGCGGTTTCGGCGCTGGCGAGCGCGTCGGCGGCCATCCGGCGCGCGCCTTCGGCCGCGTCGATCTCCTCGATCAGCGCCGCGCGCTGGTTGGCGAATGCCTGCGGCGCGTCGTTGAGCGCCGCGCGTTCGCTCGCGGCGGCGTCCACGCGTGTCGTCAGCGTCGCGATCTGCGCGGCGGCACCGTCGTGGCGATCGCTCCAGCCGCGCGATTCGTCCGCGATTCCCGTCAGGCGCCGCGCCGCCATTTCGACTTCGCGCGCCAGCCCTTGCGCCTGGGCACGCGATTCGGCGAGGCTCGCGCGCTCGCTGCCGACGCGCAAGCGCACCGCGGCAAGGTCGGCCTCAAGCCGGTCGGCGGGCGGCAGACGCTCGAGTTCGACGGAAGCGGCGGCCGCCGCGGCGGTGGCGTCCGTGAGGCCGCTTTCGATGCGCGCTTGCGCCTCCGCCAGCGCCGAGCGGCGCGCCGTCAGGTGCGCGACCTCGCGCTCGGCCTGCGCATGGCGGTCACGGGCGTCATTGGCGTCGCGTTGCAAATCGCGCCAGCGGGCACGGCACGTGCTCTCTGCCTCGCCGGCGAAGGCCGCGTCGCGCTCGGCCGCCGTAACGACTAGGCGGCGCGCCTCGGCCTCCTCGCGCGCGCCGGTCAATTCGGCCTCGACGTCGGCCAGCCGGTTGCGCTCCGCCAGGCGACGCGCGGCGCCGGTTGGCGAATGCGCGGCGACGGCAAAACCATCCCAGCGCCACAGATCGCCCTCGCGCGACACGAGCCGCTGCCCAGGCCGCAGCACCGCCGCCAGCCGCGCCCCCTCGGCGCGCTCGACGACGCCGATCTGGGCGAGCCGGCGCGCGAGTTCGCCCGGCGCGTTGACATGCGCGGCGAGCGCCTCGGCGCCCACGGGCAATGCCGGGTCGCCGGCTTCGGCGGGTGCGCCCGCCCAGCGCATGGGCGCGTTGGCCTCGATCGGCGCGTCGAGATCGTCGCCCAGCGCGGCGCCGAGCGCGGTTTCGTAGCCCTTGTCCACCGACAACAGGTCGATGACCGGTGGCCACAGGTGCTTGGCGTCCACGTGCAGCACCTTGGCCAGCGTCTTGGCCTCGGTTTCGAGCCGCTGCGCGCGGCGGTCGGCCGTTGCCAGCGGCTGTCGCGCGACGTCGAGCGCCTGGCGGGAGGCGGAATGAGCAGCCTCGCTGCGCAGCGCCGCCGCCTCGGCCTCGGCCACCGCGGCGTTGGCCGCCGCGACCGACGCCGCCAGTGCCGCAAGGCCGATATCGGCCTGGGCGGCCGCTTCAACGCGCGCGCGTTCGGCGGCGATTTCGGCAAGTTCGGCTGCGAGCTTTGCCGCGCGCTCGCCATGCTCGCGGCGGGCGCCGTCGAGCTGATTGCGGCGCGCGCAGAGGTCGGCAAGCGCGCCGGTGAGCTCGCCAAAGATGCGCTCGGAGCCGGCGAGCGCCGCGTCGGCGGCGGCGACGCGCGCCTCGACCTCGTCGCGCTGGCCGGCGCTGGCCGCCGCTTCGCGGGAAAGCGCGTCGTGTTCCGCCGCAAGTCGCGCCAGCGCCGCCTCGGCGTCGCCGGAGAGGCGCTTTTCGCGCCCGATATCTTCGGTCAGTTGCGCGAGGTGCCGGTCGAGCTCCGCGATGCGCGCGCGCGCGCGCGCCTCCTCGCGGTCGAGTGCCTCGCGCGCGAGGATGAGGCGCTGATAGATGGCGCCGGCGGAAGCTTCCGCGTCGCGCAGCGGCGCCAGCGCCGCCGCGGCCAGCGTCTGCTGGGTCGTGGCAAAAGCCTGCGCCGCGGTACGTTCGGCCACGACGCGCAACGCCAGATCGCGCGCCAGGTCGGAAGCGGCTACCTCGGCCGCGGCGCCGACGTGGCGCAAATGATAAAGCGTGGCCTCGGCCTTGCGCACTTGCTGCGAGAGCGCCTTGTAGCGTACCGCTTGGCGCGACTGGCGCTTCAATCCGTCGATCTGGCCGGCGAGTTGGCCAATGACGTCTTCCAGGCGCGCGAGATTTTGCTCGGCGGCGCGTAGCCGCAATTCCGCCTCGTGGCGGCGCGCGTGCAGGCCGGCGATGCCGGCCGCGTCCTCGAGCACGCGCCGGCGCTGCTGCGGCTTGGCTTGAATGATCTCGCCGATACGGCCCTGATGCACAAGCGCCGGCGATCGCGCACCGGTGGACGCGTCGGCGAACAAGAGCTGCACGTCGCGCGCGCGCACCTCGCGGCCATTGACGCGGTAGGTCGAGCCCTGGTCGCGCTCGATGCGGCGCGCCACGTCGAGCGCATCCTCGCCGTTGAATTGCGCCGGCGCCTGGCGCTCGCGGTTATCGATGCGCAGTGACACTTCCGCATTGTTGCGGCCGGGTCGCGACGCATTGCCGGAAAATATGATGTCGTCCATGTCGGCGGCGCGCATGGATTTATGCGAGGTCTCCCCCATGACCCAGCGCAACGCCTCGACGAGATTCGATTTCCCGCAGCCGTTGGGACCGACCACGCCCGTCAAACCAGGCTCGATCTGGAAATCGGTTGCTTCGACGAAGGACTTGAAGCCGAGGAGGCGAAGCCGCGTGAGCCTCATGCTAAAGCTGTTCCGGTTTGCGGGACGAAGCCATGGAGGAATCCACCACCGCTTCGGCCCAATTATGGGTCGACCAGGCATGGGTCGAATTGCGTTACCGCGTCCGCGGCACAATGAATCGCCGATTGAGTCGTTGCAACAGGGACTTGGCGTTATCCAGCGAGGTCTTGGGAGGGGTATGGGGCGGCACCATGACCGCGCCGCCGCCTTGGCCGGATCGGCATCGCTTCCTGCCGAATCGTGAGACCATCCAGCCTATTGTTCGAGCATGATGTTTTCCGAAACATCGCTCGCCGCGTTTCGGAACCCGGGTCTATGGCCAAAAACCCTTGTCAGCCCTTGAGATAGCCGTCGATCACCTTGCTCATCTCGTCGACGGTCAGGGCGCCCTTGTGCAAGTTGCCATTGACGAAAAAGGTCGGCGTCGAATTGACGCCGAACTTCTCGGCGCCGCGGTTGCGCACCCATTCGATGCCGTCGAGCACCTTCTGGTCGGACAGGCACTGCTCGAAGCTCGCCTGCGTGAACCCTGCCTGCTTGGCGATGGCCAGGAGCGGTTCAATGGGATTGCGCACCGCCCACTTGGTCTGTTCGGCGAACAACACGTCGATCATAGAGAAATATTTGTCCTTGCCGGCGCAGCGCGCCAGCATGAAGGCGCCGGCGGCGACCGGGTCGAAGGGGAATTCACGAAAGAGCAGGCGGACCTTGCCGCTGTCGATATAGCGTTTCTTGATTTCCGGCAGCGTCTTTTCGTGAAAGCTGGCGCAATGCGGGCAAGTCATCGAGGCGTATTCGATCACCGTCACCGGCGCGTTCTCGGCGCCCATCACCATTTCCCCGAGTGGACCGGGTTGCAGGAGTTCCGCCGCGGAAATCGCGGGTGATTGCGCGTGCAGGAGGTCGAAGCGGCCGACTGCGAGCGCGAGCGTTATGGTGGCGACGCCAATAAGAAGTTCACGTCGGGTGGTGCGCAAGGGAATACCTCTTTCGCCGGTTGCTCTGGCGGCAATGCGTACTGGCCGCGATCGCTGGTTGTCGTTGATAGCCTGACGGTGTGAATGTAGCAATTTCGCGCGTCAAGGGCAGCCGGCGGGCGCGGTCACGTTTGTTTGACCGTGATGTCGGGCGGCGGCGGCGCGATGCCGGCCGGCGCGACGCCGCAATGGCCACATTCGGAAAGTCACGATATATTCGAAAATCCTTTTGAGCGTGGAGAATGGCTCAATTGCGTGGCGATGACCGGATGCGACGGCCGCACGCGACGCGGCGGCGCGGCGAAGACAGGTTCGAGACGATCGCGCACGTCGTGGGCCGCGATGGGTACCGCGCGCGCGTCGAACCGGCGCGCCGCGCCGGCATCGGCGTCACCATCGACACGCCGCGGCGCGGCGATTTTTCATGATCGAAAAGGCCGCGGTCACGCTGTCGGCGGACGCGCTGCGCGCGCTGGTCGCGCGTTTGTTCACCGCCGCGGGCCTCGCCGCGCCGGCCGCGCGCGCCGTCGCCGA
>JACQAE010000224.1 GCA_016195095.1 Pseudomonadota bacterium | reverse complement strand
GCCGGAATAGTCGACGCGCTTGCCGAGCAGGTTCTGGCGGAACCGGCCCTGCTTGCCCTTGAGCATGTCGGCGAGCGACTTCAACGGCCTCTTGTTGGCGCCGGTGATGACGCGGCCGCGCCGGCCATTGTCGAACAGCGCGTCCACCGCCTCCTGCAGCATGCGCTTCTCGTTGCGGATGATGATGTCCGGCGCGCGCAGCTCGATGAGGCGCTTGAGGCGGTTGTTGCGGTTGATGACGCGCCGATAAAGATCGTTGAGATCCGACGTCGCGAACCGCCCGCCGTCGAGGGGAACCAGCGGGCGCAGATCCGGCGGGATCACCGGGACCTGGGTGAGGATCATCCATTCCGGCTTGTTGCCCGACTGGACGAACGCCTCGATCAGCTTGAGCCGCTTGGCCAGCTTCTTCGGCTTGAGTTCCGATTTCGATTCGGCGATTTCAACGCGCAAGTCGGCGGCGATCTTTTCCAGATCCATCGCCTTGAGCATTTCGCGAATGGCCTCGGCGCCGATCATGGCGGTGAAGGAATCGGCTCCATAGGCTTCCTGCGCCTTGATGAAGTCGTCCTCCGACAATAGCTGGCGGTATTCGAGCGGCGTGAGGCCTGGCTCGATCACGACGTAATATTCGAAATACAATATCCGCTCGAGATCCTTGAGCGTCATGTCGAGCAGGAGGCCGATACGGCTCGGCAACGACTTGAGAAACCAGATATGCGCCACCGGCGCGGCTAGCTCGATGTGGCCCATGCGCTCGCGGCGCACGCGCGAGAGCGTGACCTCAACGCCGCACTTCTCGCAGATGATGCCCTTGTATTTCATGCGCTTGTACTTGCCGCACAAGCACTCGTAATCCTTGATCGGACCGAAGATACGCGCGCAGAACAGTCCGTCGCGCTCCGGCTTGAAGGTGCGGTAATTGATTGTTTCCGGCTTCTTGATCTCGCCAAAGGACCACGACAGAATCTTCTCCGGGCTGGCGATCGAGATGCGGATCTGGTCGAAGACCTGCGCCGGCGTCGCCGGACTGAAAAGATTCATGACTTCTTGATTCATCGCCATCTCCTCGGCCGCTTTGGCGCGCGGCCCTGTCGTTGTTCGTGCGGCACGCGGCGGCGAGCGATGCCCGCTGCCGCGCCTGCGGCCGCCGACCGTGCGCTGCCCCCGCCCGCGACACGCGCGCCGCGGCGAGGGGCCATGCGCCGATCGGCGTCAATCCCTATTCCGCGGCCTCGGCCGTCCCGTCGCCGCCGCGTTGCTGCTTCGAATTGTGCAGATCCACGTTGAGGCCGAGCGAGCGCATTTCCTTCACCAGGACGTTGAAGGATTCCGGGATGCCGGCCTCGAAAGTATCGTCGCCGCGCACGATCGCCTCATACACCTTGGTGCGGCCGGCGACGTCGTCGGACTTCACGGTCAGCATTTCCTGCAGCGTATAGGCGGCGCCATAGGCCTCGAGCGCCCAAACTTCCATTTCGCCGAAACGCTGGCCGCCGAACTGGGCCTTGCCGCCGAGCGGCTGCTGCGTAACGAGGCTGTAGGGGCCGATCGAGCGTGCGTGGATCTTGTCGTCCACGAGATGGTGCAGCTTGAGCATGTAGATGTAGCCGACCGTCACCCGGCGATCGAAGGACTCTCCGGTGCGACCGTCAAACAGGGTCACCTGGCCGGAATGGTCGAGCCCGGCGAGATCGAGCATGGTCTCGATGTCCTTTTCCTTGGCGCCGTCAAACACCGGCGTCGCGATGGGAACCCCTTTGCGCAGGTTCTCGCCAAGTTCGACAAGCTCGTCCTCGCCCAATGACTTGATCGTTTCGTCGTCGCCATAGACTTTCTTGAGCGTTTCCTTGATCGGCTTGATGTCCTTGCGGCTGTAATAGCTGTCCACCGCCTGGCCGATGCGCGCGCCGAGCCCGGCACAGGCCCAGCCCAGATGCGTTTCAAGGATCTGCCCGACATTCATGCGGCTCGGCACGCCGAGCGGATTGAGAACGATGTCGACCTGGGTGCCGTCGGCGAGAAACGGCATGTCCTCGACCGGCATGATCTTCGACACCACGCCCTTGTTGCCGTGCCGGCCGGCCATCTTGTCGCCCGGCTGAATCTTGCGCTTCACGGCGACGAAGACCTTGACCATCTTCATCACGCCCGGCGGCAATTCGTCACCGCGCTGCAGCTTCTCGACCTTGTCGAGGAAGCGCTGTTCGAGGCCCTTCTTGCTCTCCTCGTACTGTTTGCGCATGGCCTCGATCTCGGCCATCAACTTGTCGTTGGGCGAGGCAAACAGCCACCATTGCGAGCGCGGATATTCATCGAGCACCGCGCGGGAGATCTTGGAATCCTTCTTGAAGCCCTTGGGGCCGGCAACGCCCTGACGTCCATCGAGCAATTCGGCCAGGCGGCCGAACACGTTGCGGTCAAGGATCGCCTGCTCGTCGTCGCGGTCCTTGGCCAGGCGCTCGATTTCCTCGCGCTCGATGGCGAGCGCGCGCTCGTCCTTCTCGACGCCGTGCCGGTTGAACACCCGCACCTCGACGACGGTTCCCTGCACGCCCGGCGGCACGCGCAGCGACGTGTCGCGCACGTCGGAGGCCTTTTCGCCGAAGATGGCGCGCAGAAGTTTTTCCTCCGGCGTCATCGGGCTTTCGCCCTTGGGCGTGATCTTGCCGCAGAGGATGTCGCCGGCATGCACCTCGGCGCCGATATAGACGATGCCGGCCTCGTCGAGGTTTTTCAGCGCCTCCTCGGAGACGTTGGGAATATCGCGCGTGATCTCCTCGGGGCCGAGCTTGGTGTCGCGCGCCATCACCTCGAATTCCTCGATATGGATCGAGGTGAAGACGTCATCCTTGACGATACGTTCCGACAGCAGGATCGAGTCCTCGAAATTGTAGCCGTTCCAGGGGCGCTGGAACTTCTGCAAGCGGTAGATGTCGACGCCGGAGCGGGTCGGATCGAGGTCGGCGGTGGCGCGAATGACGATGCGGGTTGCGTCGACCTGGTCGACGATGCCGGTGCGCCGCGCGCCGATCGCTGCGCCCGAATCGCGCGCCACCACGCCTTCCATGCCGGTGCCGACGAACGGCGCCTCCGCGCGCACCAGCGGCACCGCCTGGCGTTGCATGTTGGAGCCCATCAGGGCGCGGTTGGCGTCGTCGTTCTCCAGGAACGGAATGAGCGCGGCCGCCACCGACACGAGTTGCTTGGGCGACACGTCCATGTAGTCGACGCGATCCGGCGTCACCATCTGCACGTCGCCGGCGTGCCGGCATACGATGAGATCTTCCGTGAACCGTCCGCGCGCGTCGACCGGCTGGTTGGCCTGCGCCACGTGATAGCGCGATTCCTCCATGGCGGAGAGATAGATGACCTCGTCGTTGACACGCCCGTCCTTGACCTTGCGATAGGGCGTCTCGACGAAACCGTACTTGTTCACCCGCGCGTAGGTCGCCAGCGAATTGATCAGACCGATATTCGGACCTTCCGGCGTCTCGATCGGACAGATGCGCCCGTAATGCGTCGGATGCACGTCGCGGACCTCGAAGCCGGCGCGTTCGCGCGTGAGGCCGCCGGGGCCGAGCGCGGAGAGCCGGCGCTTGTGTGTGATCTCGGAGAGCGGGTTGGTCTGGTCCATGAATTGCGAAAGCTGCGAGGAGCCGAAGAACTCGCGCACCGCCGCCGCCGCCGGCTTGGCGTTGATCAGGTCTTGCGGCATGACCGTGTCGATGTCCACGGAGCTCATGCGCTCCTTGATCGCACGCTCCATGCGCAGCAGGCCGATGCGGTACTGGTTCTCCATCAATTCGCCGACCGAGCGCACACGGCGATTGCCGAGATGATCGATGTCGTCGATCTCGCCCTTGCCATCGCGCAGGTCGACGAGCGTGCCGACGACGGCGACGACGTCCTCCTTGCGCAGGACGCGCATCGTGTCGGGAGCGTCGAGATCGAGCCGCATGTTCATCTTCACGCGACCGACCGCGGAGAGGTCGTAGCGCTCCGGGTCGAAGAACAGCGACGTGAACATCGCCTGCGCGGTGTCAAGCGTGGGCGGCTCGCCCGGCCGCATGACGCGGTAGATGTCGAACAGCGCATCCTCGCGCGTCATGTTCTTGTCGACGGTGAGCGTGTTGCGGATATAGGCGCCGACATTGACATGATCGATGTCGAGGATCGGCAGTTCCTTGAAACCCGCCTCGCCGAAAACCTTGAGCGTCTTTTCGGTGATTTCCTCGCCGGCCTCGACGAAAATCTCGCCGGTTTTGACGTTGACCAGATCCTCGCCGATATAGTGACCGATCAGTTCCTCGTCGGTCATGCGCAACGCCTTGAGGCCCTTCTCCGCGAGCAGGCGGGCCTGGCGAACGGTGATCTTCTTGCCGGCCTCGACCACGACGCGGCCGGAATCGGCGTCGACGAGATCGTTAACGGCCTTGTAGCCCTTGAGCCGATTGGCGTCGAAGGGAACGCGCCAACCTTCCTTGGTGCGCTTGTAGACGACATGCCGGTAGAACGTGCGCAGGATTTCCTCGGCGTCCATGCCGAGCGCGAACAGGAGCGACGTCACCGGGATTTTCCGCCGCCGGTCGATGCGCGCGTGCACGATGTCCTTGGCGTCGAACTCGATATCGAGCCACGATCCGCGATAGGGAATGATGCGCGCGGCAAACAGCAACTTGCCGGACGAATGCGTCTTGCCCTTGTCGTGATCGAAAAACACGCCGGGCGAGCGATGCATCTGCGAAACGATGACCCGCTCGGTGCCGTTGACGACGAAGGTGCCGTTGTTAGTCATGAGCGGAATGTCGCCCATGTAGACGTCCTGCTCCTTGATGTCCTTGACCGAGCGCGCGCCGGTCTCCTCGTCGATATCGAACACGATGAGGCGCAGCGTCACCTTGAGCGGCGCCGCGTAGGTCATGCCGCGCTGGCGGCACTCATCGACGTCGTATTTCGGCGGCTCGAATTCGTAGCGCACGAATTCGAGCTGCGCCGTGTTGGAGAAGTCGGAGATCGGAAACACCGAGCGGAAGACCGCCTGCAAGCCCTCGTCGGGACGCCCGCCGGGCGGCGGCGTCACCAGCAGGAATTGATCATAGGATGCCTTTTGAACCTCGATGAGGTTCGGCATCTCGGCGACTTCTTGAATTTTACCAAAGAATTTGCGGACACGTTTTCGACCCGTAAACGTCCCTGCCATCGCGACCTCTTCTTTCGTCCGACCGTCGGGCAGCCGGGACGATTCTCCGAAAGGCCGCAATCCATCGCGGCCATCCGGACAAGCGTCAACGTGCCCGGTGAAAATGCGCCGGCCAATCCGGCCGCCGTCGTCATATCCGGGCCGGTTTCCCGGCCCGGAGCAGCATGCCTGCGGCGCTTACTTCAGCTCGACCTTGGCGCCGGCCTTTTCGAGCGTGGCCTTGACCTTCTCGGCCTCGTCCTTCGACACGCCTTCCTTGACATTCTTGGGCGCGCCTTCGACGAGGTCCTTGGCTTCCTTGAGGCCGAGCCCGGTGAGCGCGCGCACCTCCTTGATGACCTCGATCTTCTTCTCGCCGGCGCTGGTGAGAACGACGGTGAATTCGGTTTTCTCCTCGACCACCGCCGCGCCCGCGGCACCCGGCGCCGCCGCGTAGGCGACCGCCGCCGCCGCCGTCACGCCCCACTTCTCCTCGAGCATCTTGGAGAGATCGGCGGCCTCGAGCAGCGTGAGCTTGGAGAGGTCTTCGACGATTTTCGACAGATCAGCCATTGGTAATACGTCCTCTGAGGTTCGAACCATTCGACACCGATGCGCAGCGTCTCACGCCGCATCGCTTTTGTTGGCATAGGCCTGAACGACGCGCGCGACCTTGGTCGCCGGCGCGTTGATGAGCTGCGCGATCTTGGTCGCCGGCGCCTGCAGGAGGCCGATCAACGTGGCGCGCAGCTCGTCCAGAGACGGCAGCGCGGCGAGCGCCTTCACGCCGTCAGGGCTCAGGGCGGTCGATCCCATGGCTCCGCCAAGGATGACGAATTTCTCGTTCGCCTTGGCAAAGTCGTTGGCGACCTTCGGCGCGGCCACCGGATCGCCCGAATAGGCGATCACCGTCGGCCCCTTGAGCAGGGGCGCGATGGAGGCCACGTGCGTACCTTCGAGCGCGATTTTCGCGAGCCGATTCTTGGCGACCCTGACCACGGCGCCGGCTGCCTTCATCTGCCTGCGCAGAATCTGCATCTGGGCCACCGTCAGGCCGGAATAATGAGCAACGACAACGACATTCGCGGTCTTGAAGACCTCGCTCATCGTCGCGACCTGCTCTTTTTTCTCCGCCCGCTCCACTGCTTGCTCTCCGGTAGGCGGCTCACGTCGCACGTACGCAGCCGCCGGTTGCGACACCCGCCCCCGCCATCGTCACAACCGACGCCGATGGGGACGGCACTACCGAGGCCCTGCCCCTGACGCGGCACATGCCGCCCAGGTTGTCGCGGTTCGAACCCGTCGCGGGATTGCCCGTGATGGGGTCTTACCCGTCTGTGCAGGCCGTTCGATCAAGCCGGCATTCCCGGCGCCTGCAGTCTTGGACAGGACGTTGCGGCCGCGCGGACATCGGCGCGGCCACATCTGGCGAAAAAATGCGCTTGGCGAAAATAACGCCGCGACCACGTCCTTCAGGCATCCCGCAGGAGGTCGTAAAGGAATATGGTCCCAGATTTCATCATTTCCGAAAAGCGCACGAAGGCGCGCTGACTCGCTGGCCAGCACGCCCCGTGCGCGCTATCTAGCCCGCTTGAGACGATTTGCCAAGGCTGATTGGCAAAAAATTACACTTTTTTCTGGCCTGCCCTCCGCCCCCGTGGGTCCTAGGAGCCGAGCGTGCTTAAATCGACTTTCACGCCGGGTCCCATCGTCGAGGAAATGGCCACCCGGTTGATGTAGTGCCCCTTGGCGCCAGCGGGCTTGGCCTTCTGCACGGCGTCGGTCAGCACCTTGATGTTTTCCACGAGCTTCTCGGCGGAAAACGACGCCTTGCCGACACCAGCCTGCAGGATGCCGGCTTTCTCGACGCGGAACTCGACGGCGCCGCCCTTGGCCGCCTTCACCGCCGCCACCACGTCCATGGTCACCGTTCCGACGCGCGGATTGGGCATCAGGCCGCGCGGCCCGAGCACCTTCCCGAGCCGGCCGACAAGGCCCATCATGTCGGGCGTGGCGATGCAGCGGTCGAAGTCGATGCTGCCGCCATTTACCTTTTCCACCAAGTCCTCGGCACCGACCACGTCCGCGCCCGCCGCCTTGGCTTCGTCCGCCTTGGCGCCGCGCGCGAATACGCCGACACGAACGGTGCGGCCGGTCCCATTGGGCAGGTTGACGACTCCGCGCACCATCTGATCGGCATGCTTGGGATCGACACCCAGATTCATCGCCACTTCGATGGTCTCGTCGAACTTCGCCTTGGCCCGCTCCTTGACCAGCCTTACCGCTTCGTCGAGCGGATAAAGCTTTGTGCGATCAATTCCCTCGCGCGACGTGATGACACGTTTTCCAAGCTTGCTCATCGGCCTTACTCCACCACCTCGATGCCCATCGAACGGGCGGAGCCCTCGACCATGCGCATGGCCGCTTCGATGCCATCGCAATTGAGGTCCTTCATCTTTTTTTCCGCGATCTCCTTGACCTGAGCGCGCGTCACCGTGCCGGCCTTGTCGCGCCCCGGGGCCTTCGAGCCGGCATCGACCTTCGCCGCCTTCTTGATGAAGTGGGAGACCGGCGGCGTGCGCATCTCGAAGGTGAAGGAGCGATCCCCATAGATCGTGATGACGACGGGGACGGGCGAGCCTTTCTCCATCTGCTGGGACTGCGAATTGAACGCCTTGCAGAATTCCATGATGTTGAGGCCGCGCTGGCCAAGCGCCGGGCCGATGGGCGGCGACGGATTGGCCGCCCCCGCCGGCACCTGCAATTTGAGATATCCGGTAACTTTTTTGGCCATTGTCTGCTCCTGGTCGTGGCCGCGCGGGCCGGTTCAGGGTCCGTGGTGCGGCGCCGGGCGGTTGGCGGCCGCCGGAGCCTCCCACGTTTTGTCCTCCCGCCGACGGCCGGCGCGGAGCGCGAAAAACGCTAACGTGCGAATTCCGACGGTTGCCGCATGTGGCGGCCCCGCCAAGCAATTGCGCGTCCGCGATATTAAAGCTTCTCCACTTGTCCGAATTCAAGCTCGACCGGCGTTGCGCGGCCGAAGATCGAGACCGCGACCTTCACCCGAGAACGGCCCTCGTCGACCTCCTCCACGGTGCCGTTGAACGAGGCGAATGGGCCATCGGCGACGCGCACCTGCTCGCCGACCTCGAAGGTCACCGAGGGCTTGGGACGCTCGATACCCTCCTGCACCTGGTGCAGGATGCGCTGCGCCTCGGCTTCCGAAATCGGCATCGGCTTGTTGTCGGCGCCGAGAAAGCCGGTCACTTTCGGCGTGTTTTTGATGAGATGGTAGGCATCGTCGGTGAGATGCATTTTCACCAGGACATAGCCGGGAAAGAACTTCCGCTCGGCGTCGATCTTGCGGCCGCGACGCACCTCGACGACCTTCTCGGTCGGCACGAGGATTTCGTCGAATAGCGGGGCGAGCCCGCGCTGCTTGGCCTGCTCGCGAATTGATTCCGCGACCTTTTTCTCGAAATTCGAGTAGGCGTGAACGATATACCAGCGCTTGTCCAACGCCTTGGCTTCGGTCGTGCTCATCAGCTGCCAACACCAAGGACGAATGTGACCGCGAAACGGATGATCTGGTCGGCGATCAGAAAAAATATCGCCGCCATCGCCGACATCACGAATACCATCGCCGTCGTGATGGCGGTTTCGCGGCGCGAGGGCCAGGTGACCTTCTGCGACTCGGTTCGTACTTCTTGAAGGAACTTGAACGGGCTGACCTTGGCCATGGCTCAATTCCGGCACACTGGCGCGTTTCCCAACCTTACGGATGAGACCCGACGAGCGGACCCTGTTTGGGATGCATGTTCGCAACGGATGTCCGGCGAACCGGGCCGCATGCGAGGCATTCTCCCTACCGCCGGCCGCGCGCGCCGTCAAGCCGTTGCGAAAGTTACAGTACCGGAGACGCCTGGCAGGAGTGGAGGGACTCGAACCCCCAACCCCCGGTTTTGGAGACCGGTGCTCTAGCCAGTTGAGCTACACTCCTAGACGTGCCGCCATGGCAATGCCGCCAGCTTGCGGCGCGATTGTGAATGCATGATGCGGCAAGGCTTTGCAACCCCGCCACCGGCGGCGATCAAACACCGGCCAGCCGCGCCTGTGGGCCTGACGGAACGACGGCCTTGGGGGAGGACCGGGTGGAGCGGGTGGAGGGAATCGAACCCTCGTCATCAGCTTGGAAGGCTGTTGCTCTACCATTGAGCTACACCCGCATTCTCGCAACGAACTTCCGGCGCGGCCGCTGGTGCGCCACCGGTCAATGCATCGCCGTTCAATGCCAGCGCGTGCGAACGCAAAAACCGATTTCACGTCTTGCCGAATGCCCGCCAGATCACGACGATTTTCGATCGAACCGAGCCAAGATCATGAACGTGATCGATTCCTCAAGCTTGGAGCATGATGTCATCCAAAAATCGCCGCGCACTTTTCGGCATGATGCTCTAGAGATCAGCACGATAGCGCGGTTTGCGTGTGCAAAACGTAAAGCCGCGACCTGAGCATTTTGGTGGGGGAGGTAGGACTCGAACCTACGAAGGCATAGCCAGCGGATTTACAGTCCGCCCCCTTTGCCGCTCGGGACACTCCCCCGCAAGCTCATGGACACCTTATCACTTAAATTTTTCACCGCCCGGCCACCGGCGCCGGCCAGCGCCGAGGACGCTCCACGGACTGCCCGCGGGCCGTGTTTATGAGAATGCCGCCGGACAGTGTCAACCGCAAATACCGGACAAGACCGCCACGCCACCGGTCGAATTCCGGCAGCGGAGCGCGGGGAATCCGCCCACCATGGCGCCGGATTGCCACGTCCCACGCTGCATGACACAAGGTCGCCATGCATCGACGCACCCCGGATCGGCCGCAAGGCCCGCCGCGCCGCTGGCGTCCCGGACGCAACCCCAAGGCGGCGGGCGCCGGCGGCAAAGCGTCGCGCGCACCGCGCCCCGCCGCGCGCGGCCAGGGTGGCCCGGTGGTCCTTTACGGCTGGCACACGGTGCTGGCGGCGCTGGCCAATCCGGCGCGCCAATTCCACCGCCTGCTTGCCACCGAAAACGCCGCGCGGCGGCTCACCGAGGAAGGCGTGGCATTGCCGACCGCACCGCAGCTCGTGCGGCCGGAGGCGCTTGCCGCCATTGCCGGCCCCGAGGCCGTGCATCAGGGATTGCTGGCGCAGGCGGAGCCGCTGGCGGCGCCGGCGCTGGCGCAATTCGAGCCCACCGGCGTGCTCCTGGTGCTCGACCAGATCACCGACCCGCATAATGTCGGCGCCATCATGCGTTCGGCGGCGGCCTTTGCCGCGAGCGCGGTGATCACCACGATACGGCACAGCCCGCAGGCCGGCGGCGTGCTCGCCAAGGCCGCGTCCGGCGCCATCGAGCACGTGCCGATCATCGCGGAGACCAACCTCGCGCGCGCGCCATCGCCGTGCTCAAGGAGAAGAACGTTTTCGTCGTCGGGCTTGATGCGGCCGCGAGCGCCGATCTTGCCGCGTTGTCATTGACCGCGCCGCTGGCGTTGGTGCTTGGCGCCGAGGGCCGCGGCCTGCGCCAACTCACGCGCGCCAATTGCGACATTGTCGCGCGGCTCGACCTGCCGGGCGCGATGGCGAGCCTCAACGTGTCCAACGCCGCGGCGCTCGCGCTTTACGTCGCGACGCGCGCCATGGCGGTGCGCTGATCCCGGCGCGGCGCGCGATCAGCGCGTGTGCTCGTTGCCGTTGGGGCCAAGATTTTTCGGCCCGGGGGCCGGGCGGTGCGGCGCGGCGCGTGGCGCGGATTGCGGCGGCGCCGACGGGCGCGCCTGCGGCATGGGCGCGGGCGAAGCCTGCGGGGCGCCGACCCTGATGACGCGCGCCGACGGCGCCGCCCGATAGCGGTAGGCGCCGGCATGCGGGCGCAAGACATGCGGCGCGCGCCAATATCGGCCGTCATCATATGGGCGCGCCGCATGCGGCCGCGCGGTCGGGCGATGGTGGCGATGGTAGCGCGGCGGGCTTTCGTCGTACCAGGGACCATAGATTCCGACATAGGGGTAAGGCAGCGCATAGGCGTAGCCGCCCTCGGAATAGGTCGGGTCGGCATAGGTGACGATCCCCGGTCCGGAATAGACCGGACCCTGGTTGACCACATAGATCGCACGCCGCGCATCGGAGGGATCGAGCCCATAGGCGACCGGCGGCAGCAGCACCGGCAGCGCGCTCGCGCCGTAAACGATGGTTGGCACGTGGGTTTCCTCGCCCGCGCATTCCTCGCAGGCTTTGGCGGCGGTCGCGGAAAGCAATAACACACCGCCCAGCGCCGGCAGCAGGGCCAGCGAGCGACGCAAACGCAAATGACGTAAACGCAAACGCATACGACGTCTCCATGGCGCGACGCGGATGCGATGCCCACGTCGTTTTTTTTCAAGCGCTCAATGCCGCGCAAGACGGCCGCGCGCCATCGTGAGCGGCGCGCTCGCGGCGCGTCGCGGGCGCAAGCGCAGGCCGCGCGCAGGGCAACGCTGCCATGGATCGTAGGGCGATGCCACGACAATCGCGGATTTCGGTTTACGGCCGGGCGGGATGCGGGCGATGCCGCTCGAAGCGCGGCGCCACGATCACCGGCGGCGGGTAAGGCGTCGGATCGACATTTGCCGGCGTTGGGTCAGATTGGGTTCCCCACTCGCGATGAAAGCGTTCCGCCGGCGGCGGCAGCGCCCGATTGGCAGGGGGGATGACTTCACGCCGCCCATAGGCCGGCCTTTGTCCGGTGCCGGGAAAATAAGCGCCCGGCGGCGGGGCGATCAGCGGGGCGGAATCAAGCCGGTAAATCACCGTCGGCGGCACCTGGCCAGCGCGCGCCAGACCCCAATCGCCCTCCACCACCGCCCAGGAAATATCATCGCCCCAATGCAGCACCGGGACGCCGGCCTTGCCGGGAACGACAATGCGTGGGGCGTGATCGGCGCGCGCCGCGGAATGGCCGGCCACGAATACGACGCCGAACGCCATGGCGGCGCGGACGAACGAGCAAAGGCGCATCGGACGCGATCTCCGGCAAGAGTGGCTCGCCACGATACCCGCCGGCGGCCAACCGAAGCATAACGCGCGCGGCGATTTCAGCCGGTAATATTAACAAACCGATGCGCCGGCGCGACGCCGACCGGAGCCAGACCTAACCAGGCCCGACAAACGAAAACACCAGCGCCAGCACCCACATGCCGATCGACACCGCCGCCGTCCACAAAGCGAAGGTCAGGTAGGTCTCGTGCAGGATGGTGGCGCTCGCCCATTGCGCATAGGCCTCGGGCGGGCGGAAGTCCTTCTCGATATAAAGCCACATTTCGGTCTTGCGGTAATCCTTGGTCAGCGCCTCGCGCGCCTTGAGGATGAGGATGAACGCCATCAGCGTGGTAAGGAAGCCGCCGGCCTGGAACGCTAGCCGCGGCTCGAAGCTCATGCCCACCATCACGCAGACCACCGCCAGCATGCCGAATCCGCAGGCGCGCAGCACGGTTTCATAGGCGATCCGGCGCATGTGTTCCATGACACGTCCGTCCCATCCCGCGCGCCGCCCGCGCCCCTCGAAGGAGCGCGCGCCGCAGTGGTCGCGGTGTCTCCTTCGCTTTGTCGCGCCTTAAGGCAATCCGGTTTGCGCTCCGCCGAAAACTGCCCTGCCTCGCGATACCCGTTCCCGACCTTGCGAGACGCGTCTACAATCCGATTTTAAGGAAATTCCCGATTGCCGGCGCGGTCAAGAGCGCGCAGCCGGCAAGCCAGATCCACAACGAGACCGTGCTTGAGTCCTCGCGCAGGCCCGCGAAGCGCTCGTAAAGCGCCGCCGGCACGCCGCCGATGATCACGGTCGCCGTCGAGACCATGAGCGAGGACAGCAATAGCGTCAGCCCGGTGCTGCCAAACAGCAGCGCCGGCGCCAAAACCTGCATATGAATGATCGCCAGCAACAGCCACGTATGATTGAACAAACCATTGATCATGCCGAAGAACGCGATGCCGATGAAATAATAGGACGGGCTCATGGCTGGGCTCAATTCACCCGCGGCAATACGCCGAAATAAAGGAAGATGTTGAGCCACAGCACGCGCAGCCAGAAGAGCCACACGACCCCGAACAGCCACACCACCACCGGCACCGCGGCGCGCGGCGTGACGACAGTGACGGCCACGACCACGGGATCGGTCAGCCGGCAGAAGAAGCGCCAGATATAGTTCTTCGAATCCGGGTCGATGAACAGCGCCAGCAGCGCGCGGCCGAACAGCGTGTACATCAGTACCGCCAGCGCGAAATTGGGCAGATGGAAGTACCAATAGGTCAGGAACGGATTTGACAGGCTCACGGGGCGGCGTCCCGGAATTGGGTCAGCGCTTTGTTTAGCGCAAACCGGCACGACAATCCGAAAAAAAGCAGGGCCCCGCAGGGCCCCGCCGTAACCTTGCCTGGCCGCGGCCAGCCCTAGACGTTTTCCACCAGCACGGTGCGCCCGCGCGGCTTGCGGATCTCGTCGACCATGTCTTGGATCTCCTTCGACGGCTCCTTGCCGAGAAGGCTCACCACGAACATGACCAGGAAGCCAAGCGGCATCCCGAGCAGCCCGCAATTGATGTTGTTGAGGCCGAACCAGCCGACCTTCGATTGCAGCGGGTTGGCCGCGCTCGCCGGCACGTCGGCGAGCCATTTGGCGTCCGCCATCACCTGCGACACGTTGACCAGCGCGGCGCCGCTATGCGGGTTGGTGAGCGAGGACATGCCGAAATAGGTGACACCCGCCTGCGGGAAGTAGCGCGTGGTGACCAGGTAGAAGACGCACAGGCCGAACCCGGCGATGATGCCGAGAATTGCCGCCGTCGTGGTCGTGCGTTTCCACCAGATTCCGAGCACCAGGGCTGGGAAGTTCCCCGCCATCGCCAGCGAGAATGCCCACCCCACCATGGCCAGCATGTCCGACGGTTTCGTAGCAGCGGGGGCAGCCGCCGCTATGGCCACGAACAACAAGAGGACGCGAGCCACGGTGAGCCGACGGATGGTCGGCGCATTGGGGTCGAGCATCTTGTAGTAG
>JACQAE010000219.1 GCA_016195095.1 Pseudomonadota bacterium | reverse complement strand
TAGGCGCGCGCGCGCGCCTGCGCGGCAATGCGATCGAGCATGCCGCGCGCCGTTTCGAGCGTGGCCGCGTCCCAGTTGGCGGCGCGCGAGGCGATGAGGTTTGCCTGCGAGCGCAGGATGACACCGTCGTCGAGCACCTTGAGCGCGTTGGCCGCAAGCGTGGCGCCCGTCGACGTGATGTCGACGATCAACTCGGCGGCGTCCGCCGCCGGCGCCCCCTCGGTCGCGCCGGCGCTTTCGACGATGCGGTAATCGACGATGCCATGGCGCGAGAAGAACGCGCGCGTGAGGTTGACGTATTTGGTGGCGACGCGCATGCGCCGCTCGTGCTTGTGGCGAAAGGCGGTCGCCACGTCATCGAGGTCGGCCATCGCGCGCACATCGATCCAGGCCTGCGGGACCGCCACGCAAACGTTGGCGTGGCCAAAACCCAGGGCATCAAGGAGGATGATCCGTTCGTCGGCGCGCGCCACCATCTCGCGCACGAGGTCTTCGCCGGTGATGCCGAGATGCACGCCACCCTGCGCGAGTTGCTGGGTGATTTCGGCGGCGGAGAGGAAGGCGACTTCCGTATGCGCGATTTCCGCCAGCGTGCCGCGATACTCGCGCGCGCCGCGCGGCTTGAGCAGCGTCAGTCCCGCGCGCGTAAACAACGCCTCGGCGTTCTCCTGCAGGCGCCCCTTGGCCGGTATGGCGATGACGAGCGTGCTCATCGCGCCGCTCCGCACGCCGCCAGGCGCTCGATCCAAATTGCAAACCCAACGGCCGCGATCGGATCGGGCGCACCAAGCTGGGTGAGGAGGCCGTCATAGCGACCGCCGGCGACAAGCTGATCGTTACCGTCGCTGCGCTCGTCATGCAGTTCGAAAACCAGCCCCGTGTAATAGTCGAAGCGGCGGCCGAAGGCGGTGGCGAAGCGAATGCGCCGCGGGTCGATGCCGCGCGCGGCGAGGAGTCCGATGCGGCGCTCGAAGTGGTCGATGGCGCCGCCGAGCGAAATGCCGGCCTCCGCGGCAAGCGCGCGCAACGCGCCGGCGGCGCGCTCGGGTTCGCCGTGGATGGCGAGGAATTGCTCGATCAGTTTGCCGGTTTCGCGCGGCAGATGCGTGCCGGCGCCGCGCGTGGCCTGTTCGAGAAATCGGTCGGCGATTTCGCCAACGGTGCGACCGCCGACCGCGGCGATCCCGGCGATGGACAGAAAGTCGGTCACCAGCGCGCGCGCCGCGCGCGGGTCGGAATTGGCCAGCGCCGCAAGCACGCCCTGATATTCCGGGCGGCCAAGCGTGGCGCCGAGCGACAATTGTTCAAGGTCGCGCGCCAGCGTCGCCTTGCGGTTGAAATCCTTCACCAGCCGATGCCGCCAGGTCGGCGTCAGATCGAGCGCGGCGACGAGCGCGGCGAACAACGCGACGTCACCCATGCGTATCTGCGGCGCCGGCACGCCGTAATGCGAGCTCGCCTCGACGCCGAGCGCGATCATCTCGGCATCCGCCACCGCCGTGTCGGCGCGCCCGAAGGATTCGACACCGGCCTGCATGAACTGGCCGCCCGCCCCCACCGCGCCCGCGTTTCTCGGCTGGCGGAAGACGAGGCCGAGATAGCAGAAATTTGCCGCCTTTCCCCTTGCCGGCGAGGCCAGGTAGTCGCGCGCAACGGGGATGGTCAGGTCCGGCCGCAGGCAGAGTTCGCGGCCCGCAGCGTCGGTCGTGATATACATGCGCCCGCGAATATCCTCGCCCGACAGGTCGAGAAACGGCTCGGCCGGCAACAGCGTCGCCGGCTCCGCGCGCGCGTAGCCGGCGCGCTCATAGGCGGCGATCAGCGCCTGCGCCCGCGCGTCCGCCAATGTTTGTGGAGCCACATTGTTTGTCATGACGCAACAGCGATTCCGCATCCGGCGCCCTGCATGGGGGCGCCCTGAGTGTCTGATTCAATGCAATCGAATCAGCGTGGCACTTTGGTTTCTTGTTCGAGCATGATCTTGTCCGAAAATCGGTTCCCACTTTTCGGGATCATGCTCTAGCGCATTTTCGAGCTGCGCGGACACCGCTGCGGCGCGGAAAATGCATCAAACAAGCAAGCGTGGTGCATCCTACGCTTGCGCCGTGGCGCCCGGCGCAAGCGGCGGTGCGCCCCAACGCATGATTCGCGGCCTATCCGCCGCCCGCGCCCCGCGCCCGCCCCGAAACCAAGCCTGGCCGTGGTCAGTGGCAGGGCGGGAACAGGCACGAAATCAAAACGTTATGACGTTTGTCGTCGAGCCCATGGCGCAATAACATGACGCGGGCTGACTTTCGACCAGCTTGGCCGACTAGGCTTAACACGCGCCAGGTTGGCCGGCGGTCCCCGCGGTGAAAGGCGCCGCAAGGGACGCATCTGGCGTCAATCCTGTAACAATGTTACACCCCGATGGGCTGATCCAGGCATGGAACGCGAACTTCATCGAACCAATCGCCTAGCGCGCGCCACGGCGCCGACCGATCGCGACGTGACGGTCATCGATGATGTCGTGCGCCGGCTGCGCGAGCGCGACCGGGCGGCGGCGGGGTCTGGCGACTCATCCGCGTGGAACGTCGTTGCGTTCTCCCGCGCGCCACGCACGACGCTCGCCAATGCGCCGCTCCCCGCGCCCATGGCGGACCTCACCGCGAGCGTACGCGCCGTGCCGGACGCCATCGCCGAGGGCGCGCGCCGGCGATTCCCTGCCTTGGTCGCCATTTCGGTCGCAATCCATGGATCGATTTTCGCAGTCGCCGATTTCGCGCCCAAGCCGCTCGCAAGCCTCGGCGAACAGGCCATCGCCGTCGAAATCGTCCTCGGCTCGACCGTTGCCGCCGGCCTTGCCACCGCGCCAAGCGAGTTTGAGTCCGCCGACAAGGCGGCCGCCGCCGCGAATGCGCAAAAATCGGCGACGAGCGACAAGCCCCCCGACGCGCAGGTCGTCGAGGACCGATCGCAATTGCGCGATCAACTCGAACCGCTGGCGCAAGCTGAGCCGGAGCCAGGGCCACGCCATGTACCGCCGCCGCAACAATCGATTGCAGAAGTCGCCGCTGACAAGGTGGAATCAAAGCCCGAAAATCGTCCAGCCGGCGAGCCCGAAGCAACAAAGCCGGCCGCGCCCAAGCCAGCGGCGCGGCGGGAGAAAGACCAACGCCGCAGCGTCGCGACCCGCCAGACGCGCGCGCCGGCCGCCACCTCGGCGGCGTCGAGCGGCGTGGGGCGCGGGCGCTCCGAGGCCGACGAGAATTATCGCGGCCGCGTCGTCGCGCATCTCGCGCGCAACAAGCGCTATCCGGCGGACGCGCGGCAGCGGCGCGAGCAGGGCAGCGTCCTGATCAGCTTTGCCATCGACGCCGGCGGTCGTGTCACCCTGGTCAAGATCAATCGCGGTTCCGGCTTTGCCGCGCTTGATCGCGAGGCGGAACAGATGGTTCGCCGCGCATCTCCGTTCCCGTCCCCGCCGCGCGGGCAGCC
>JACQAE010000218.1 GCA_016195095.1 Pseudomonadota bacterium | reverse complement strand
TCGACGGTGATCGTCTCGCCGGCCTTAAGGCGCAGCTTGGTCGGCGGCTGCGCGGCGGCGTGTTCGGACACGCTGAGCGGTTGATCGGGGGTGAGCGTCCCCGCCTGCATGCGCTCGAAAAGAAGGTAGAGCGTCATGACCTTGGTCAGCGATGCGGGATGTCGATGGCTGTCGGCATTGTCGGCGTGCAAGACCGCGCCGGAATTGACGTCGATGACGATGGACGCGGCCGGGGGAGCGACATTCGCGCGCGCCTTGCGCCGCGCCGCCACCTGCGCGCGCAACCGGGTATTTGCCGCCCCGCCCTTGCGCTTCGGCGCGGCCACCTTGGCTGTCGTCGATTTTTCGCTTGCGGTTTTCTCGCCTGCCGGCTTCGCCGTTGCCGCCCTTGCGCGCGGCGTCCTCGCCGGTTTTCTTGCCACCGGCGCCGCGGCGCCTTCGGCCTTTGCCGGCCGCGCGACCGCGCGCTTCTTTGCCGACCCCGGCTTGACGTGCCCGGCCGCCGTCTTGTCCTTGGCCGCCTTGTGCTTGCTGACGTCCGTCGTGGCCGGGCCCGCATCCGCGGTATTGCCAGCGTCATAGGCCGGCAACCCCGCCAGCGCGAGAAACGCCACAATAATTCCCGCGTGCCGGCGGCAAGCGCCGGTGATCGATGCTGGCACTACGATTTTACCCCTCTTGCGCGCACAGAACCAAACGCATCTGACGCCAAATATTGGCGGTAATGTGCCGAAACGATGAACAATTCATCGCCTATGGTGCATTTCGCCCGCGCCCGCAAGCAATTTGCTCCGCTCCGGTATCGCGGCGGGGGCCACGGCCGGACGGAGCGCCAGGCGCGGCGGCGATCATGCCGCACCGCCCGGCTTGGCGCCAGCCTTCTCGCGCGCCACAGCGATCAGGTCGCCGAGCGCGCTCATTTTCATCGGCAGCCGATTGACGGCCGAACCGAGCGGGCGCAGCGCGTCATTGACCGCCCCCGAAATCGCCGCCGGCGCGCCGAGATAGCCGGAAGCGCCCGCCCCCTTCTGCCCGAAAGCGGTCAGCGGCGAGCGCGTCACGTGGCGCAGGATCTCGATCTGCGGCACGTCGCGCGCCGAGGGCAGAACATAGTCGGCAAGGCTCGCGGTGGCGGGCCGGCCCTGCGCGTCATGGGTCAATTCCTCGAAGAGCGCCGCGCCGATGCCCTGCGCAATTCCGCCCAGCGTCATGCCGCGCACGATCATGGGATTGATGACGGTGCCGCAATCGTGGCCGACGAACCATTGGCGGAATTCAGGGCGGCCGAGATCGGGATCGACGGTCAGGAGCAGGAGGTGGAATTCGAACGAGAAGCACGGATCCATTTGCACGCGGCCGTCGCCCGTCGGCAGCTTGCCGCCGGCGGGGACCTGCATCACGTGGCTGGCGGCGAGGCCCGGCTCGAAACCCGGCGGCAGGCGGAAATAATTGCGATGCGCGATCTGCACGAGGTCCTGCCAGATCAGCCGGCGCTGCGGCGCCTTGGCGTCGTAAACGACGCCCGACTGGTAGGCGGTGCGCTCGGGGGGCGTATCGAGCACATGCGCGCCGATGGCGACGAGCTTGGCGCGCAGCATGCGCGCGGCTTGCGCGGCGGCGCCGCCGAGCATGATGGCCATGCGGCTGCCGACGGCGCCGTCGCTCGGCAGCGCCGCGATCGAGTCCGGCCGCGCGATTTGCACGGCGTCGGGATCGATTTCCAGCACCTTGCCGACGATGGTCGCGACGAGCGTTTCGTGTCCCTGCCCGGCCGAACCGGCATGGATCGTCGCCACGACGCCGCCGGCGGCGTCGATGACGACGCGGCAGGATTCCATGAAGGTCGTCGTCGTCATGGCGGGATTGAGCAGGGGCCCATGCGCGAAATTTCCACCCCCCGGCGCCAGCACGGCGGCGATGCCGATGCCGGCCAGAAGCCCCTGCGCGCGCAATTGGTCGCGCTCGGCGATAAGGCGGGGATAATTGGCGCGCGCGAGCACCTTTTCGATCACCGCGTGGTAATCGCCGCTGTCATAGGTGGTGCCGCTGGCGATGGTGTGGGGAAATTCCTCGGCCGCGATCAGGTTGCGCTGGCGCACGCCGACACGATCGAGGCCAAGCCGGGCGGCGACCTCGTCGATGGCGCGCTCGATGGCGTAATTGGTCGGCGCCTGGCCGGCGCCGCGCATCGATTCCTGCGGCGTCTTGTTGGTGGTCACGGCGATGGCGTGATACAGCACGCTGGCGATGCGGTAGGGCCCGACGATGGCGCCGATCGGCGCGCCGAGCTGCAACGCCGCGGGCCCGGCATAGGCGCCGACATTGTCGATGGCGCGCATCTTCATCGCCGCGATCACGCCGGAATCGTCGAAGGCGACCTCGACGTCGAAGATCCGCTCCGGCCCGTGCGCGTCGCCGCCGCGCATGTTCTCCAGCCGGTCCTCGACGAGGCGCACCGGATCCCCGAGCAAGCGCGCCAGGTAGCCGACGAGCACGGCATGCTTGAGGCCGCGTTTGCCGCCGAAGCCGCCGCCGACATCGACGCTATTGTGCACGCGCACGCCGAGGCTCGGCAGGCCGAGGATGCGAGCAACCTCCTCAGCATGGCGCGGCGCCTGCGCGCTCGCCCACAGGTCGAGCACGCCGCGCCAGGGATCGTGGCTAGCGACGACGCCGAAGGTCTCGATCGGCAGCGCGGCGGAGCGCCCCCAGCGCAGGCGAAAGGCGGTGCGGTGGGTGCTGCGCGCGAAATCGCGATCGACGTTGCCGAAGGCGAAGCGGCGGTCGAGCAGGACATTGGAACCGTGGGCAGGATGCACGATGGGGCCGCGCGGGCCGATCGCTTCCTCGGCGTCAAGGACGAAGGCAAGCGGATCGTAGTCGACGGCGACAAGCTCGGCGGCGTCCTCGGCGATGGCGCGCGTATCGGCGACGACCGCGACCACCCATTCGCCGCAATAGCGCGCGGCACCGACGGCGAGCGGCCAGCGCCGCACCCTTGGCGTATCGAGCCCGTTGGGCAGCGGCTGCGTCGCCGCCGCCAGGTCATGCCCGTCGATGACGCAGCGCACGCCCGGCAGCGCCAGCGCCGCCGCCTTGTCGATCGCCACGATACGCGCCGCCGCATGCGGGCACGCGACCAGCGCCACGTGGCGCATGCCGGGCAGCGCGATGTCGGCGACAAAGCGGCCCTGCCCGGCGGCGAAGCGCCGGTCCTCGCGCACGCGGCGCGGGCTTGCGACATAGCGCGGGCGTGGCGCGTCCATCAGCGCGTTCCCGGCGCCGGGGCGCGCGCGCGCTCGGCGGCGAGCGCGATCGCCTCGACGATCTGCGCATAACCGGTGCAGCGGCAAATCACGCCGGAGATCGCCGCGACGATCTGCGCGCGCGTCGGCGCCGGATTTTCCGCGAGCAGCGCATGCGCGGTCAGGATCATGGCCGGCGTGCAAAAACCGCACTGCATCGCGTGCGTCGCGCAGAACGCGTCCTGCAGCGGCGACAGCGCGCCGCGGGTATGCGTCAGGCCCTCGATGGTGGTGATGGCGTAGCCCTCAGCCTGCACGGCGAACATCAGGCAGGCGCGCGCCGGCACGCCGTCGACGAGGACGGTGCAGGCGCCGCAGGCGCCGTGCTCGCAGCCGACATGCGTGCCGGTGAGGCCGAGCACGTCGCGCAGGCAGTCGACAAGCGTCATGCGCGGCTCGACATCGAGCGCGCGCGCGGCGCCATTGATGGTCAATTCAACGCGCATCGTCGCCCCGTCGGCCGGCGGTGGCGGCGGCCGCCGCCGCGTCGCCAAGCGCGCGCGTCACCAGCGTTGCTGCGGCGCGGCGGCGATAGGCGCCGGATGCCCGCATGTCATCCAGCGGCTCGACCGCCGCCAGCGCCTCGGTCACGATGTCGCCAATGGCGGTGGGCTCGGCGTGCCGGCCGATGAGAGCGTGCGCGAGCGCATCGAGCCGCAAGGGCGTCGCCGCCAGCCCCCCAACGCCGATCGCCACGCGGCGGGCGCGCCCCTGCGCGTCAAGCGCGATCTGCGCCGCCGCGGCGAGCAGGGGAAAGTCGTCGGCGCGCACGCCGATCTCGTGAAAGCCGGCGCCGAGGCCGGGCTCCGGCCAGGCCGGGAAGCGCACCGCGGTCAGGCAACTGCGCTCCGGCAGCGTCGTGATGCCGGGCGCGGTAAAGAACGCGGCCGCGCCGCTTTCGCGCAGCCGCGTGTCGCGCCGATGCGTCATCTGCGCGCCGAGCGTGACCGCGACCAGCACGATTTCCGCCGCCGCGTCGGCATTGGCCAGCGAGCCGCCGATGGTGCCGCGCGCGCGCGTCGCGGCGGGGCCGACATGCGGCATGGCGCGCGAGAGCAGTGGCACGCGCACGGCGATGACGCGATTCGCCTCGATCACGCATTGGCGCGTCGCCGCGCCGACGATGACGGCGTCCGCCTCCTCGCGGATGAACGACAATTCGGCGATACGCGCCACGTCCACCAGCCGCGCCGGCCGCTCCAGGCGCATCGCCATCAGCGGGACCAGCGACTGCCCGCCGGCGATGACGCGTGCGCCCTGCGCGCCGGAGAGGATCGCGCAAGCCTCCTCGAGCGTTTCCGGTCGCGAATACTCGAACGCGGCGGCCTTCATGCAACCCCACGCCTAGATCACGAAGAATTCGCATCGAGATGACGCGCAATCATGAACGTGATCGATTCCCATGGCTGAGAGCCTTTCCGGCTCTGACGGAATCAAAGCCGGGGCTCCAATTTTTTGTCTTGACGCGTTTTCTTCACGCGAACCGGTACCCACTTCACTCGAAAACGCTCTCGAGCATGATGTCGTGCGAAAAGCGCGGCGCAGTTTTCGCCATCATGGGCGACCCACCCCCGCCATCAGCCCCATCCGACCGCCTTCGGTCAAGAGTGCCCGCGCTCAGCCTTCGCGGAACGCCTGCGCGCGCGTCTTGCGCAATTGCGGCAAGACCACGAGCAGGAGCAGGAGGCCGGCCACGAGCAACAGCGAAAGGCTGATCGGCCGCTGCAGGAAAACCAAAGGATCGCCGCGCGAAATGACCAGCGCACGGCGCAAATTCTCCTCCATCAGCGGCCCCAGGATAAAGCCGAGGATGAGCGGCGCCGGCTCGCAGCCAAGCTTGTGAAAGACATAGCCAAGCGCCCCGAACAGCGCGGTCAGCGCCACTTCCTGCGTGGAATTGTTGAGGCTATAGACGCCGACGGCGCACAGAAGAACGATGGCCGGGTAGAGCAGCCGATAGGGCACTTCGAGAAGTTTTACCCAGATGCCGATCATCGGCAGGTTGATGATCACCAGCATCAAATTGCCGACCCACATGCTGGCGATGATGCCCCAGAACAGCGCCGGCTGCTCGCCCATGACCTGCGGGCCCGGCGTGATGCCCTGGATCATCATCGCCCCAATCATCAGCGCCATGATCGGATTGGATGGAATGCCAAGCGTGAGCAGGGGGATAAAGGAGGTCTGCGCGCCGGCATTGTTCGCCGATTCCGGCGCGGCGACGCCTTCCACCGCGCCGGCGCCAAAACGCTCGGGCGTGCGCGAAATCCTTTTCTCGAAGGCATAGGCGGCGAACGAGCTCAAGAGCGCCCCGCCCCCCGGCAAGACACCCAGCACCGAACCGATAGCGGTGCCGCGCAAGGTCGCGGGCCAGGCCAGTTTCATCTCCGCGCGCGTCGGCATCAGGCGCCCAATCGCGACGCTCGCCGGCGGGCCTTCGGCGCTTTCCAGGTTGATGAGAATTTCCGCGATGCCGAACAGGCCCATGGCAACAACCACGAAGCCAATCCCGTCGCCGAGCGTCGCCAGGCCGAACGTGTAGCGCTCCCAGCCGGAATTGACGTCGGCGCCGACGAGTCCAAGGAGCAGGCCAAGGAGCACCATGGCGATCGCCTTGAGCAGCGAGCCGCGCGCCAGCACCACGGAGCCGATGAGGCCGAGCATCATCAGGGAGAAATACTCGGGCGCCAGGAACTTGAGCGCCAGCCGCGACAGCGGCGGGCTGGCGACCGCGATGACCAGCGTCGCCACCGTGCCGGCGAATAGCGAGGCGAGCGCCGCGATCGCAAGCGCCGACCCGGCGCGGCCCTGGCGCGCCATCTGGTAACCGTCGAGGCAGGTCACGACCGAGGAGGACTCGCCCGGCATATTGACCAGGATCGCCGTCGTCGAGCCACCATATTGCGCACCGTAATAGATGCCCGCCAGCATGATCAGCGCCGCCACCGGCGGCAGGTAGAATGTCGTCGGCAGCAGCATGGCGAGCGTCGCCAATGGCCCGATGCCCGGCAGCACGCCGATGAGCGTGCCGACGAGCGCGCCGATGAGGCAGAACAGCAGGTTCTGCGGCGTCAGCGCGACGGCGAACCCGAGAGCGAGGTTTTCCAGAAGTTCCATGCGCGCGTCAGAACGGCCACACCGGCATCGGCAGGCGCAGCCCATAGACGAACAGCGCCACCGCGGCGATGGCAAGACCGACCGCCAGCATCGCCGCCTCGCGCCAACGCCATTGCGGGCCGGCCAAGGCCGATACCAGGACGAGCGCGACGCTGGCGGCGACGAGGCCCGTGGATTCGAGCAGCACCGCGAACGCGATGAGCGCCGCGCACACGAGCGCCAGCGGGCGCGCCCGCCAGCGCTCCAGCCCGGCGCCGCCAGCGAAAATTCCGCGCAGCACGATCACGCCTCCGAGCGCGACGAGGCCCCATGACAGCGCCATGGGCACATATCCCGGACCCATGCGCAGCACCGATCCGAGCGGGTAGTTCCAGCCGAACCACAATCCGGCGGCGCCGAACGCGGCAAAGAGCAGGCCCGCGAGCACATCTTGGTTGACGCGCGGGTGCGCGTTCATCGTCGCGCCATTCCGCGACATTGGGCCGCGCTCGATCCGTCAACGATCGCCGGCGCCGCCAGCATGCGCGCGGTCATTTCGCCGCCTCCGATTGCGCCACTTGCGTGCAATCCCGCAGGCCACACGCGCGGGCAGGAGAGCCTTTCCGGCTATGATGGAATCAACGCCGCGGCTCTAACTTTTTTGTTTTAACGGGTTTTCTTCACGCGAACCGGTACCCGCTTCGCTCGAAAACGCCCTAGTTTTCGCCACCGCGCGGTTTCAGTCAACCTTGATGCCGACTTGGCGCACGATACGGCCGTAACGCTCGAAATCGCTGCGGATCAATGCGGCGAATTGGTCCGGCGTCGTGACCAGCGGCACGGTCAGGGCGCCGGTGCGCGTCATCTTGGCGCGAAAATCCGGGTCGAGAAGAACGTTCTTGACCTCCGCGCGCAGCTTTTCGAGCACCGGTTCGGGAATGCCGACCGGGCCCAGAAGGCCGAGCCAGATTTTCAGCTCGTAGCCGGGATAGGCCTCCGCGATGGTCGGCAGCTCGGGGAACGCCGCCTCGCGCTGCGCGCCCGTCGTCGCCAGGCCGCGCAACTTGCCGGCCTTGATCTGCGGCGCGCTCGAGCCGCCGGAGAGCACCACCTGCACCTCCCCGGCGATCGCCGCGCGCACCGCCGGGCCGCCGCCACGGTAGGGAACGTGAATCATCTCGATGCCGGCGCGCTGCTTGAGGATTTCGGTCCCGAGATGGTGCTGGCTGCCATTGCCGGATGAGCCGTAGACCAGCGGCGGATCGGCCTTGCGCGCGTATTCGATGAATTCGGCGAACGAATTGACCGCGACCGCGGGATTGACCGAAAGAAAGAATGTATTGGCCACCAGCGTCGCGATCGGCAAGAGCTCGGTGAGCGGATCGAACGGCATGCGCGCGTAGACATGCGGGTTGATGGCGACGAGGCTGTCGGCGCCGAGCAGCAGCGTGTGCCCGTCCGCCGCCGCCTTCGCCACCAGGTCGCCACCGATATTGCCGTTCGAGCCGGCGCGGTTTTCAACGACGATCGGCTGGCCAAGCCGCGCCGCGAGTTTCTCGCCAAGCACGCGCGCGGCCAGATCGGGCGCGCCGCCCGCCGCATTGGGCACGATCAGCCGTATCGCACGATTGGGATATTGCGCCAAAGCGCCGGTAGCCGCGAGCGCCGCCGCCAGCGTCCATATGGCACCGAGAATCACCGCCTTGCGAAAAACCGCGCCCATGTCAGCCTCCCGCGCCACGGCCATGGCGGAGCCTATACCCTGCGCGCGACTGGCCGCGCGGCATGAGTATCACACAAGAGCGCCAGCGGATGAAGCAGCGTGGCGACGCGGCGGTGGTCGCCTCCGCAACGCCCGTCGAGCGCCGACGCGCATGGCTGCCCAGGTGGCGGCGCGTCAATGCGTCCAGGGAGCGCGGCGCGTAAAGGCGAAATTATCGGCGTAAGAGATGACGCGGCGCACCGGCGGCGTCGCCGGCGTCGCGTCGACGCGATAGGCGACGGCGTTGCGCTGGCAATAAGCGATGGCATCCTGGGCACTGGCAAAGCGCAGCCGCAGTTGCTGGCGCGTATCGGTGGAACTCGTCCAGCCCATCAGCGGCTCGACCACGCGCGGCGACGCCGGCTCATATTCGAGCACCCAGGCATGCGTCTTGGCGTTGCCCGACTGCATCGCCGTCTTCGCCGGTCGGTAAATTCGCGCCAACATGCCGCGCCTGCCTCTTTTCGCGCCGCCGCCCGCGGCCGGCGCCGTTCGCCATTGGTCGGGGCAGCCGGATTTGAACCGACGACCTGGAGTACCCAAAACTCCCGCGCTACCAGGCTGCGCTATGCCCCGTCGCCATTGGCGCCGCATCTAGAGCATGGGCGCCACAAGTCCGCAACTTTGCACCGCCAGGCTTTAGCGGCTGGTAAATGCCGGGTGGGCGACCTGGTCGCCGACGCCAAGCCCGAGCTTGCGCGCGGTTCCGCCGATCACCTCCAGGACGCCGCGAACCGGACCGCCGGAGGGTACGATGGCGCGCGAGAACGGCGTCGTGTTCTCGGCGATGCGCGCTATGCGGCCATCGGCGCGGATGAAGATCATGTCGAGGGAAATGTGGGTATTTTCCATCCACATGGCGACCTCCTGGTCGCGCTTGAAATCGAACAGCATGCCGCGACCGTCGGGCAATTCGGTACGGAACATGAGGCCGCGCGCGCGCTCCTCGTCGGTTGCCGCCAGTTCAACGGCGAAGACATGCACGCCGTTCTTGGAGACGATTTCGAGCGTTTGCAGCTCGGCCGCCAACGGCGCGGCGGGTGGCGGCGCCAACGCCACCACCAATGCGACCGCGACCGCCAGCGCCGCCGCACGTCGGTTGATTAGCGCCACCGCGCCCCGGTTGCGGCGCGCCGTCGCGCCGGATCGAAAAGTAAACCACGACATGTCGGGCAAGATAGGCAGCGTTCTAGTGCGACGCCAGCCCCAGCGGTCCGCTTTCCGGCCGCACCTCCGACGCCATCAGGCCCTTGGGGCCGGGCCCGTAACGAACCAGCACGAATTGACCCGGCCGCAGTTCGGCCAGCCCATAGCGGCGCAGCGTTTCCATGTGAACGAAAATGTCTGGCGTGCCTTCGCCGCGGGTCAGAAAACCGAATCCACGCAGCCGGTTGAACCATTTCACCTGCGCGCGCTCGAGCCCCGAGGTCGGCGTCACCGTGACATGCGTGCGCGGCGGCGGCATCTGCGCCGGGTGCAGCGCCGTCGAATCGTCCATCGATACCACGCGGAACGCCTGCAGCCCCTTGGGTCGCGGCAAAATTTCGCAAACGACGCGCGCGCCTTCATAAGCGGTCTGGAAACCATCCCGCCGCAGGCACGTCACGTGCAGCAGCACGTCGGGCATCCCGTTGTCGGGAACGATGAATCCGTAACCCTTGGCGACATCGAACCATTTGATGACACCAGCGATCTCGATGAGGCTCGCGGCCATTTCATCGGTGAGATCACCGAGCGGCTGCGGACCAATCCCCAGACTTGCCCCAGGCCCCTTTGGCCCCATTGCGTCCGACATCATGGCGCGTTACGCCGCCGCATGGTTGGCGCCTCTTTTCGGGCGCTGGTGATTCCCACGATTCGCTCCGCGCTGAAGATAACACCCGTTGCGCGATGAAAAACAAATAATTGCAATTGCGCAACGGATAATGCGCTTGCCTGTGAACATCGTTGGGAAATTGATTCGTAATGCGCGGTCAGGCCGTGGCGCGTCTAGTCCGCCGCGAACGGCTGCAGCGTCGCGCCGATGTCGGCGCGGATGACCAGGTCGGCGATGTCGTCAAAGTCGGTGGGCTCACGGTTGATGATAACCAGCACGGCGCCATTGCGTTTGGCCGTCAGCGGAAATCCCGCAGCCGGCCATACCGCGAGCGAGGAGCCGATGGCCAGGAACAGGTCGCAGGCCGCGGTGATTTTCTCGGCTGCGCGCATCGCCGCCGGCGGCATCGCCTGGCCGAAGGATATGGTGGCGGACTTGATGTGGCCGCCGCAATCGGGGCAGTCAGGCGCGCGCCCACCGGCGGCCTCGAAACGTTCGCTTACCCAGCCGAGCGTATAGCGCCGCGCGCAGTCGAGGCAGGTCGCATAGGTCGTGTTGCCGTGCAGTTCGATCACGTGCTCCTCGGCGATGCCCGACGCCTGGTGCAGGTTGTCGATATTCTGCGTGATGATCGCCGGCGCTCGTCCGGCGCGGTGGAATTGCGCCAGCGCCCGGTGCCCGCGTCCCGGCCGCGCCTGGCCGAACCGCTCCTGCATGGCAAAGCGTCGGCGCCAGGCCTCGTCGCGCATGTCCTGGCTCCCTCGGAACGCGTCGAAGCCGATGGGCGACATTTTCGTCCACAGGCCGCCGGGCGAGCGGAAATCGGGAATGCCGCATTCGGTCGAAATGCCGGCGCCGGTGAACGGCGCCATGACCTTGCTGCGCGCGAGGCATTCGCGCAGGCGATCGATCCCGGTCTCAAGATCGCTGGCGATCATGTATGGTTTCCCCGGCCCGGCGCAGGGCGGACCGTCCTGCCCAGACGCACACGCAAACGCAATCGCCGCCGGCGTGCCGCGCGGGAGAACAGGACGAGGACGACATGCGATACCTTCATACCATGCTGCGCGTGCGCGACCTGGACAAGGCGCTCGGCTTTTTTTGCGACGGGCTCGGCCTCAAGGAGACGCGCCGGCGCGCCGACGACAAGGGCCGCTATACCAACGTGTTTCTCGCCGCTGCCGACGATATCGGCAAGTTCGCCGCCGAACACTCGGGCGCGCGCGCCGCGCCGCTCGTCGAACTGACCTATAATTGGGATGCGCAGGATTATGGCGAGGCGCGCTATTTCGGTCACATCGCTTTCGAGGTCGACGATATCTATGCGACCTGCGAGCGGCTGATGCGCGCTGCGATCGTCATCAACCGGCCGCCGCGCGACGGATTCATGGCGTTCGTGCGCTCGCCCGACCGGCAATCGGTCGAGCTGTTGCAGCGGGGCGAGCCGCTTGCGGCGCGCGAGCCGTGGCAATCGATGCCCAATAGCGGCCATTGGTAGGCCCTGGCGCAACACCGCGGATTGCGCGGCGTTGCTTGCCCACCCTGCGGAAGCACTTTATATGTCTGCTCCGATCGGTGATCGCCGCGCGGCAGGCCGCGATGGCGACCGCCTGCGCGCCCTTCGTCTAGCGGTCTAGGACGCCGCCCTTTCACGGCGGAAACACGGGTTCGATTCCCGTAGGGCGCGCCATTCCCCGGCGAATGGCGGCCCGAACGTTCAAAAAAGTTCGAACAATGTTCGAATCGGCGCGCCAATTCGTCTACAAACCGCGAACGGCCGATATCATCGGCCGGCGCGGCGCAAGCGTGCGACCAGCAGCGAAAATTTGCCTAAAATTGCCGCCGGCGCCTGCACCGATTGCTGGCAAATTTGCGCGATAACGGCGCCCTGGCCGGCTTGCGGCCGCGAGGGGTCCCAATGGCGCTCACCATCCGAGCCGACGACGGCGACGAACTCACCGTCCAAGCGCTCCAGCTCTTCGACCGGCAAATCCATGTGCGGCTTGAGTTGCACAACAGTTCCTACCTCGACGAAGGCGATTACGACTGGATCACCTTGACCGCGGAAAGTGCGCGCGCGCTCGGCGAGGCGCTTATCCGCGCCGCCGGGCTTGTGGAGCCGCAATTCGACAATATCGCGCTGGCGCCACGCAATTAGACGGCCTCGCGTTCGATTAAGAGTGGAAAAGCGCGCTGTTTTTCTTAGCTTTGTCGCATTGCCGGCGGCGGCGCGAGGCGCTATCGCAGGGGTGTGATGGAGCGCCCCGATGCATCCTCCCGCCTGGCATCGCGCTGACGCGGCCACGACGACGCGCCGCGCGCTGTTGCGTGCCGCCCTCCTCGCGGCAATGGCGCTTGCCGCCGGCAAGGCTCACGCGCAGGGTGGCCGCGAGGAATTTTCCCAATGGGTCGCGGCCTTTCGCCCGCGCGCGCTCGCGCGCGGGGTTTCGGCGGCGACCTATGACCGGGTCATGGCAACGCTCACGCCCGATACCAGCGTCTATGCGCAGTTTCGCAGCCAGCCGGAATTCGACGAACGGCTGTGGCAATATCTCAACCGCCGCGTGTCGCAATGGCGCGTCATCACCGGCCGGGAGCGGGCAAGGGAGCATGCCGCGCTGCTTGGGCGCATCGAGCGCGACTATGGCGTCGACCGCTTCATCCTCCTCGCCCTGTGGGGCGTCGAGTCGAGTTTCGGCGAGCTCGTCGACAATCCCAAATACATGCGCCCGGTGCTGCCCGCCCTCGCCGCGCTCGCCTGGGGCGAGCCACGCCGACGGCGCTATTGGGAACAGGAACTCATCAATGCGCTGCGCATCGTCGAGCGTGGCTGGAGCACGCCGGCGGAAATGAACGGCTCCTGGGCGGGCGCCATGGGCCATACCCAGTGGATGCCGGAAGTGTGGCTCAATATCGGCGTCGATTTCGACGGCGACGGCCGCGTCAACCCGTTCGGCAGGCCCGACGACGCGCTGGCCTCGAGCGCGCGATATCTGCTCGAGCGCGGCAAATACCGGCGCGGCGAGCACTGGGGCTATGAGGTGCGCCTCGGCGCCGGCTGGCGCGGCGGCGAAGGCGCGCGCTCTTACGCGGCCTGGCAGGCGGCCAAGGTCATGCGCGCCGACGCCATGCCCTACCCGCGCCCAACCGCGACGGCACGGCTGTGGGTGCCGGTGCCGGGTGGGCCGGCGTTCCTCCTCGGTCCCAACTTCTACGCGGTGCGGACCTATAATCCGTCCATGAACTATACGTTGGCCATCGTGCATCTTGCCGACCGCATTCGTGGCGGCGGCGCGTTCGCGCAGGCGTTTCCCGGCGGCGAGCGCGCCTTGACGCTCGAGGAGATCAAGGAGACGCAGCGGCTCCTGACCGCGCTCGGATTCGACACCAAGGGGGCCGATGGGCGCGTGGGCAGCGACACGATGCGCGCGGTGCGCGCCTTCCAGCAACGCGTCGGCATCGATCCCGCCGACGGATACGCGGGCCTGCGCGAGCTCGCCCGGTTGCGTCGCGGCCGCTGATCGGGTTGGATCAGGCCGGCGAATTGCCAACAGGAAGGCCGCGTCGATGAACGAGCCCCGAGACGCCGCCGGTGCGATCGCCGGCCATTCCCGGATCCGCCCCGACGCGGGCATGGAGGGGATCGAAAAGCCCTCCCCCGCCGGCGCCAACGCCGCCGCCTTCGGCAGCGACGTGGTGGCGCAGACGCTGCGCGACCTCGACATCGCGTATATCGCGCTCAATCCCGGCGCCAGCTATCGCGGACTGCATGACAGCCTGGTCAATTTCCTCGGCAACCGCCGCCCGCAGATGCTGCTCTGCCTGCACGAGGAGGCCGCCGTCGCGATCGCCCAGGGCTATGCCAAGGTGACCGGCCGCGCCATGGCGGCCGCGGTGCATTCCAATGTCGGCCTGTTCCACGCCACCATGGCGATCTTCAACGCCTGGTGCGACCGCGTTCCCGTGCTCATCCTCGGCGCCACCGGACCGGTCGATGCCGCCAAGCGGCGGCCGTGGATCGACTGGATCCATACCGCCGCCGACCAGGGCGCGATCGTGCGCAACTATACCAAATGGGACAATCAGCCGGCCTCGCCCGCCGCGGCGCGCGAGGCGCTCTTACGCGCGGTCTGGCTCGCCAATAGCGCGCCGCAGGGCCCGGTCTATATCAATCTCGACGCCGACCTACAGGAAGCCGCGCTGGAGGCGCCCTTGCCGGCGATCGACATCGCGCGCTTTACGCCGGCGCTCACCGCCGCGCCCGCCGCCGAATCTGCCGCCGCCGCCGCCGAAATTCTGCGCAATGCGCAACGCGTGGTGCTGCTGGCCGGGCGCGTATCGCGCGATCGCGCCGCCTGGGACGAGCGCGTGCGCCTGGCCGAGGCGCTCGGCGCGCGCGTCGCCACCAGCCTCAAATCGGCGGCCGCCTTTCCGACCGACCACCCCTTGC
>JACQAE010000235.1 GCA_016195095.1 Pseudomonadota bacterium | reverse complement strand
GCTTTTATTGCGCCAGGAAACCCAATACTTCGGCGGTAAAGTCCGACGCGGCCTCGACATTGGAAATGTGCGCAGCATTAAGGATGGTCAGGCTCGCGCCCGGGATGTGCGCGCGGATGAATTCCGCATTCTCCACGGTCGTGCCTTTATCGTGGCGCCCGGCGATCACCAGTGTCGGCGCGGTAATGCGCGCCAGCGCGTCGCGCAGGTCCATGTCGCGGACCGCCTCGCTGCACCCGATATAGCCCGCGGATGGCGTGGCGACCATCATCTCGCGCATGCGCGAGATGGCCTCCGGCGCGCGCGCGATGAAGTCGCCGGTGAACCAGATTTTGAGCACGTTATCGGCGATTGCCGCCACGCCACCCCCGCTCACCGCTTTGATGCGCTCGTTCCACGCGTCCTTGACCGGGTAATGGCTCGACGTGTTGGACAATATCAATTTGTCGATTCGTTCCGGCGCGTTGGCGCCCAGCCACTGGCCAACCATGCCGCCCATCGAAAGGCCACACCAACTGACCTTGCGCAGGCCAAGCCCATCCATGACCGCGAGCGCGTCGCGCCCTAGCATTTCCATCGTATAGGGACCGGCAGGGACGTCGGACTGCCCGTGACCGCGCCGGTCGTAGCGTACCAGCCGGAACTCCTTGGCAAATGCGGGCGCCTGGTCGTCCCACATCTGCAATGTCGCCCCGAGCGAGTTCGACAGCATCAGCACCGGGGCGTTCGCCGGCCCCTCGATTTCGACGTGAAGTTTGCAGCCATTCGCTTCAATTGACGCCATCGCGCACTCCCTTGCCCGCACATTGCGTGTGCTCACTTACCCCGTCGCGGCGCGAATGAATAGGCCGGCCGCGCGCGCGCCGATCAGGTGCTGTCGCGACCCGTGGCGAGGGCCGCCATCATGATTGCGGCCGCGGCCCGGCGGTCGGCCTTGCCGGTCGGTCCGCAGGGTAGCGTATGGTGAAAATGAATCGTGTCGGGAACCTTGTAGCGCTCGATGCGGGCCGTCAGCCACGCGCGCAAGGCCTGCGCGTCCACCACCACGCCAGCGCGTGGCACCACGATGGCATGAATGGTTTCGCCCAGCATCGCGTCGGGGATGCCGGCGAGCATGTCCGCATGGAGCGCGTTCGCGCGTTCCGGGCGATTGAGGGTCAGGCGAGCGACCGTGCCGAGCTTTTCGTAAATGATGGTGTCGGGCGGCGTCACGGGCCGGTCCGCCGCGCCATGCGGCCCTGCGCCGATGCCACCAGGCGCTCGATGAATAGCTGCGACACGCCTTGATAGGTCATCGGCTCGAAGATGCGCGCGATCGTTCCGGGCGCCAAATGCTCGGTCACGCGCTTATCCTCCATGAGGACAAGTTGAAGATGCAGCTTGGATGTTTTTGCCGACTGGCACGCTTCCTCGACGATCGCATGCGCCGCGGGCTTACCGATTTTCTCGGCCAGCGCCGTCACGGCGGCCTCTGCGAGAAACGCGCCATGCGTGATGTCGAGGTTGGCGCGCATACGCTCATTGTCGATTTCGAGCCCCTCGGCGATATCGACGATCGGCGCGAGCGCGCCCGATACGACGAGCAGAAGTGCGGGAAATGTCATCCATTCCGACTGCCAGGCGCCGAGCGAGCGTTCGTACTCGCCGTTCTGGGCCGCAAGAATACTGGCGGCAAGTTGCGGCGCGATCGTCGCGGTGGCGAGCGCGGCGGCGCAGCCAACGGGATCGCGCCGTTGCCCCATCGCCGCGGCGCCGCCGCGCCCCGGCGGCGCCGGCTCGAACGCCTCGCTGACCTCCGACTGCATCATGAGCGACACGTCGCGCGCGATCTTGCCGCAGCTCCCCGCCAGGATGGCCAGCGCGCAAGCGACTTCCGCCAGGCGGTCGCGGTGGCTGTGCCAGGGCGCGTCCGGCGGCGGCAGATCGATGAGCGCGCCGAGCCGTTCCATGACGTCAAAGCCGCGCTCCTCGAGCGCCGCTAGCGTGCCGGCCGCGCCGCCGAATTGCAGCAACAACGCTTCCTTGCGCAGGCGCCGCAAGCGCTCGCGCGAACGCGCCAGTGCCGCCGCATATCCCGCCGCCTTGAGCCCGAATGGCATCGGTAGCGCTTGCTGAAGCCGCGTGCGTGCCACGGTCGGCGTGCGCCGATAGCGGCCCGCGAGCGCGAGAAATCCGTCGACCGCTTTGTCGAGATGCGCCAGCAGGACGTCGATGCCGGCGCGCAGTTCGAGCACCAGCGCGGTGTCGATCACATCCTGGCTGGTGGCGCCCCAGTGAACGAAGCGTGCCGCGTCCGGGCTGCTGGCGGCGACTTGCGCCGTCAACGCCTCGACCAGCGGGTCGAGCACGTTGCCGGCAGTGGCGGCGGCGCTCGCGAGCGCGGCGATATCAAAGCGTTCCACCTTGCACGCGTCCGCGATTGCGATGGCCGCATCGGTTGGAATGATGCCCAGCGCAGATTCCGCGCGCGCGAGTGCGGCCTCGAAATCGAGCATGCGCTGTATGCGCGCGCGATCGTCAACCACCGCACGCATGGCCGCGCTGGCGAACAGCGGCAGCAATAGCGACGATGGCAGCAGGGTTTCCATCATGGACACGCGACCACGGGATACGCGGGAGCTCAGAGACCAGCTTCCCTTAGCGCAAATTTCGTTTGAGAGGAAACACGGGGTCAGCACGGTACTTCTACGCCACTTGTGCGTCGAGTGGATCGATCGTGGCGGCCGCGCAGGCGCGCAACGGCGCGCGATGCGCAACGCGATCCCCCTTCCCAAGAGCGGCGCGAGCGATTAAGCCGGGCACGCCAGCGCGGAAGCAGCGCACGGCCGTGTGGATGGAGATGGTCGACCATGGCTTTGAATATGTCAGGCGAAGTGCAGCTTGGTGCGCCGCGCGACGTCGTATGGGTCAAGCTCAACGACGCGGAAGTGCTCAAGGCGTGCATTCCTGGCTGCGAGGAACTCAACAAGCTTTCCGACACCGAATTCCAGGCCGTCGCGGTGGCCAAGGTTGGCCCGGTGAAGGCGAGGTTCAAGGGCCGGGTTCACCTGACCGATCTTGACCCTCCGAACGGTTATCGGATTTCTGGTGAAGGCGAGGGCGGGGTCGCGGGTTTTGCCAAGGGTGGCGCAACCGTTACGCTCACCGACAGGGATGGCGGAACACTTCTCGGCTACGTGGTCGAGGCGCAGATCGGCGGCAAGCTCGCGCAGCTCGGACAGCGCCTGGTCGCCGGCGCCTCAAAGAAAATGGCGGACGACTTTTTTGCCAATTTCGCCAAGGCGGTGGCCCAGAGCCAGGGTTGAAGCCGCGTCAGGCCGGGCTATTTGCATTGGCCATACCCGGTCTGGTAAAGTCATCAACCGCAAAGTGAGCCGAAAAAGCGTTGATTTCGCCGTACCAAGGTGGCGAATCTACTGGCGGACCGGCGAAATTGATCGTTTTGAGCAAGTTTTCGAGGAGGAAGGCCATGCCTGCCGCTACGCTCACGGTGAACGGGAAAGCCGTCACTGCCGACGTTGACCCGCGCACCCTGCTGGTGCAGTTCTTGCGCGAGAACCTGCGCCTGACCGGCACGCATGTCGGCTGCGATACCTCGCAGTGCGGCGCCTGCGTCGTTCATGTCAATGGCCGAGCAGTGAAGTCCTGCAGCATTTTGGTGGCGCAGGCCGTCGGCGCCAACGTGCTGACCATCGAGGGCTTGGCGCCAAGCGCGACGCAATTGCATCCGATGCAGGAGGCTTTCCGCGAGAACCACGGCTTGCAGTGCGGCTATTGCACGCCGGGAATGATCATGACCGCGGTCGATATGGTCAACCGGATCGGCCACGATCTCGACGACAAGACGATCCGCCACGAGCTCGAAGGCAATCTGTGCCGCTGCACCGGCTACCACAACATTGTCAAATCGATCGCCGCCGGGGCCAAGGCGATGGCCGCGGGCGGCGGCGTCCGGCGCGCGGCCGAATAGCTGCGATCGCAGCGATCCGCGGGAGGCATGGCGATGAACGCTACCGGGATCGGGGCGGCGGTACGCCGCAAGGAAGACTACCGGTTCATCACCGGCAAGGGCTGCTATACGGACGATATTTCACGCCCTGGCGAGGTTCGCGCCATTTTCGTGCGCTCGCCGCACGCGCATGCCCGCATCCGCGCCATTGAAACCGCGGCGGCGCGCACGCTGCCGGGCGTGCTCGCCGTGCTCACCGGCGCCGATCTCGCGGCCGACAAGATCGGCAATCTCATCTGCGGTTGGATGATCCATTCCAAGGACGGATCGCCAATGAAGATGGCGCCGCATCCGGCCCTTGCCGCGACCAAGGTCTGCTTTGTCGGCGATCCGATCGCCGTCATTGTCGCCGAGACCAGCGCGCAGGCGCGCGACGCGGCGGAAAAGGTCAAGGTCGATTACGATATTCTGGCCGCGGTGACCGATCCGGCCGCCGCGCAGGCAAAAGGCGCGGCGCTGATCCATGAAATCGCGCCCAACAATACCATCTACCAGTGGCATCTCGGCGATGCCAAGGCGGCTGACGCGGCACTCGCCACAGCCCGGCACGTCGTGGCGCTCGACATCCGCAACAACCGGCTCGTGCCCAATGCGATCGAGCCGCGCGCGGCGATCGGCGAGTATGACAGCGGCAGCGGGAAATACTCGCTGTGGAATACGACGCAGAACCCGCATGTCGCGCGTCTCGTCATTTCGGCGTTCGTCGGCGTCGCGCCCGAGCACAAGCTGCGCGTGGTCGCGCCCGATGTCGGCGGCGGGTTCGGTTCGAAGATCTTCATCTATCCGGAGGAGGTCGTATGCCTGTGGGCCGCCAGGAAGGTCGATCGGCCGGTGAAATGGGTGTGCGATCGCTCGGAGGCGTTTCTCGCCGACGCGCATGGGCGCGATCACGTAACGCATGCGCAGATGGGATTCGACGGCGATGGGCGCATCACCGGCCTGCGCGTGCGCACGATCGCCAATCTCGGCGCCTACATGTCCACGTTTTCATCATCGGTCCCGACCTATCTTTACGCCACGCTGCTAGCGGGCCAATACGACATCCCGGCGATCTATTGCGCCGTTGACGCCGTCTATACCAATTCCGGACCGGTCGATGCCTATCGCGGCGCCGGACGCCCGGAGGCGACGTTCGTGGTGGAGCGGCTGATGGAGGTGGGGGCGCGCGTCCTTGGCATCGACCCCGCCGACTTGCGCAAGCGCAATTTCATCCGCAAGTTTCCGCACCAGACGCCGGTGATCATGAACTATGACGCCGGCGACTATCATGCCTCGCTCAAGAAGGCGCTCGACATGGCGCAGAGCAGGGATTTCAACAAGCGCAAACGTGAATCCGCGCGCAACGGCAAGCTGCGTGGGATCGGCTATTGTGCCTATATCGAGGCCTGCGGCATCGCGCCAAGCCAGGCGGTCGGGTCGCTTGGCGCCGGCGTGGGCCTGTGGGAATCGGCTGAAGTCCGTGTCAATCCCACGGGTTCCGTTGAAGTGCTCACCGGCTGCCACCAGCACGGCCAGGGCCATGAAACGACGTTCGCGCAGGTCGTCGCGGAGCGCCTGGGCATTCCCATCGACAACGTTGCCATCGTGCACGGCGACACCGACGCCGTGCAGTTCGGCATGGGCACCTATGGCTCGCGTTCCGCCGCGGTCGGGCTGTCCGCCGTGGTCAAGGCGCTCGACAAGATCGAGGCCAAGGCGAAAAAGATTGCTGCGCATCTTCTCGAAGCAGCGGAAGCCGACATTGTGTTCGCCGATGGCCGCTTCAGCGTGTCGGGAACCGACAAGTCGGTTGCCTGGGGCGAGGTTACGCTGCAAGCCTATGTCGCTCACAAGTTTTCCGGCCAAGAGCTCGAACCGGGGCTGAAGGAAGGCGCGTTCTACGACCCGACCAATTTCACGTTCCCGGCCGGATGCCATATCTGCGAAGTCGAGATCGACCCCGAGACCGGCGCTACGCGGATCGTGGCCTGGACCGCGATCGATGATTTTGGCACCGTGATCAACCCGATGATCGTCGAGGGCCAGGTGCATGGCGGGATCGCGCAGGGCATCGGGCAGGCGCTGCTCGAAGGCGTGGTCTATGACGACAATGCGCAGCTCGTGACCGGCTCGTTCATGGACTACTCGCTGCCGCGCGCCGACGACCTGCCATCCTACAATGTCGGCATGACGGTGACGAAATGCCCTGGCAATCCGCTCGGCATCAAGGGCTGCGGCGAAGCCGGCGCGATCGCCGCGCCGGCTGCGGTCATCAACGCCATCACCGACGCGATCGGGAGCGAGGATATCGCCATGCCCGCCACCCCGCAGGCGGTATGGGCGGCGGTGCGCAAAGCTAACATGGGCCGCAAGGCCGCGTGACGGAGAGGTCGATCGATGTATGCATTCACCTATAATCGGGCGTCCGGGCTGCGCCAAGCGCAGAACATGATTGCCAAGCTGGACGAGCCCAAGTTGCTCGCCGGCGGTCAGTCGCTGCTGCCGGCGATGAAGCTGCGCCTCGCCTCGCATGCCAATCTGATCGATCTTGGCCGCGTCGAAGGGCTGGCCGGCATCGAACTCAAGGGCCGCTCGCTGCTGATCGGCGCGATGACGCGGCATTTCGAGGTGGCGACCTCGCCGGTGGTGCGCCAGGCAATTCCCGCCTTGGCGCAACTGGCGGGGCAGATTGGCGACCCGGCGGTACGTCACATGGGCACGCTTGGCGGCTCGCTCGCCAACAATGATCCCAACGCCGACTACCCGGCGGGCGCGCTCGGGCTGGGCGCCACCATCATCACCAACCGGCGCCGCATCGCCGCCGACGAATTCTTCAAGGGCATGTTCGAAACCGCGCTCGAGCCCGATGAGATCATCACGCGCGTCAGTTTTCCGCTGCCCAAGAAGGCGGGCTATATGAAGTTTCCCAACCCGGCGTCGCGTTTCGCCCTGGTTGGCGTGTTCGTATGCAAGCGCGGCTCGGAAATCCGCGTCGCCGTGACCGGCGCGGGCACGGCTGGCGTATTCCGCGTGGGCACGTTCGAGGAGGCGCTCAAGAAGCGCTTCTCGCCGAAGTCGCTGGAGGGCCTCACCATACCCGCCGACGGCATGTCCAGTGATATCCACGGCAGCGCCGAGTATCGCGCCCACCTCGTTGGCGTCATGGCCCGGCGCGCGGTCGCGGCGGCGGTCGGATAGGTTTCGCGCCACGACATTGGCGGGCGCGTGCGTTCGCCGCTTGGAAGATATGCGTCCCGATTGATCGCCAACGCGCGTGCGGGTCCGCCCGAACGATCCATTCGTCAAGACTTATTGTTGAGCATGTGAGGCGCGGCCAAACGTGTCGCGAGATCCCGTGAAGGCAACAGGCAGACCGCTACCGGATTCAATCGACGCCACGGTCAAGCTGTTGGCCGACGGCGCCTATCTTGCCGATCGCTCATTGGCAACGATACTTTACCTGGCGCTGAAGATGGCTCGCCCCATCTTTCTCGAAGGCGAGGCCGGCGTCGGCAAGACCGAGATCGCCAAGGTGCTCGCCGAGACGCTTGGCCGCAACCTCATTCGCCTGCAATGCTACGAGGGGCTCGACGTCGCCGCCGCCGTCTATGAATGGAACTATGCCGCGCAGATGATCGAGATCAGGCTCGCCGAGGCGGTGGGGGCGGCCGATCGCGAGCGCCTGGAACACGACGTGTTCTCCGCCCGCTTCCTGATCAAGCGGCCGCTACTGCAGGCGCTTGAGCCCGATGTCGCCGGGCCTCCGGTATTGCTTATCGACGAGCTTGACCGCACCGACGAGGCGTTCGAGGCGTTTCTTCTCGAAGTTCTCGCCGACTTCCAGGTGACCATCCCGGAACTTGGAACGGTCAAGGCAAAGCGCGCGCCGATCGTTGTCATCACCTCCAACCGCACGCGCGAGGTGCACGACGCGATCAAGCGGCGCTGCCTTTATCACTGGGTCGGCTTTCCCAACGCGGAGCGCGAACTGGCGATCGTGCGGCGCAAGATTCCAGGCGTCGGCAGGCGGCTGTCGCAGGAAATCGTGCATTTTGTCCAGGCGTTGCGCCAGCAGGATCTGTTCAAGGCGCCGGGCGTCGCTGAGACGCTCGACTGGGCGACCGCGCTGAGCGAACTCGACGCGGTTGCGCTCGACCCGGAAACCGCCGGCGATACGTTGGGCATTCTCTTGAAGTACCAGGATGATATCGCCAGCATCGCCGGCTCCAAGTCGAAGGAACTGATCGACCAGGTGCGCGCGGAACTAAGGGCAGCGGAATGAGCTTGACCGCGCACGATAGGAAGCAGGGGCGGCTCGCGGAGAATATCCTCTATTTTGCCAGGGCACTGCGCGCCGCGGGGATGCCGGTCGGTGCCGGCAACGTGCTCGACGCGATCGCCGCGGTGGACGCCGCGGGCGTCGGCGCCAAGGATGACTTTTACTGGACGCTGCACGCGGTCTTGGTGAAGCGGCACGAGCATTCGCTCATTTTTGACCAGGCGTTCCGGATTTTCTTTCGCAAGCGCGGCTATGTCGATCAGCTCATGGCTCTCCTTGCCGCGCAGGCGCCAGGTGGCCCCGCGCCGGCGCCGCCGCCCGCGGCGACGCGCGTGCAGGAGGCGTTGTTCGCCGGTTTGGGACACAAGGATGCGCAGCAGGAGCGCGAAGCCGAGCTTGACGCGCGCTTCACGGTTTCTGACCAGGAAGTCTTGCGCAACAAGGATTTCGCGCAGATGACGACAGCCGAAATCGCCGCGGCGGCGGCGGCGATGCGGCGGCTCGCGCTGCCGCTCAATGAGATCCGCACGCGACGTCTCGCGCCGCATGCGCGCGGCCATATGGTCGATATAAGACGCACGTTGCGGGCAAGCCTCAAGGCCGGCGGCGCGGTTATCGATCTCAAATATCTAGGGCCCAGGATGCGCACGCCACCGATCGTCGCGCTCCTCGACATTTCTGGCTCGATGAGCGATTACACGCGGCTGTTCCTGCATTTTTTGCACGCGCTCACCGCCGCGCGCCGAAACGTGCACTCGTTCCTGTTCGGCACGCGCCTGACCAATGTCACGCGCTCGCTCAAGGCCAAGGATCCCGACGAGGCGCTGGACGCCTGCTCGGCGCATGTCGTCGACTGGTCGGGTGGCACGCGCATCGCCACCTCGCTGCATGCGTTCAACAAGCTATGGTCGCGCCGCGTCCTCACCCAAGGCGCGATCGTCTTGTTGTTCACCGACGGGCTCGAACGCGACGCCGACGATACGCTGGCGTTTGAGATCGACCGCCTGCACCGTTCCTGCCGGCGGCTAATCTGGCTCAATCCGCTGCTGCGCTTTGACGGTTTCGAGGCCCGGGCGCGCGGGATAAAAACCCTGCTGCCGCACGTTGACGAATTCCGTCCCATACACAATCTATCCTCCATCGCCGACCTCGTGCGGGCGTTGTCGGGCGCGCAGCGCGCGCACGACCCGAAGATCTGGTTGCGCAAGGTGGCGTGACGCGCGGGACGGCACCTCGCGCATGCGTGCAACAATTCACGGAGAGCGGCCATGCTGGCAAGGGACGAGGATATCCTCAAGACGGCGGAGGCATGGCGCAAGTCGGGACGCCGGGTCGCGCTTGCGACGGTCGTGGAAACCTGGGGCTCGGCGCCGCGCCCGGTTGGGTCCAACCTGGTGATCGACGACCAGGGGAATTTCCTGGGTAGCGTGTCCGGCGGGTGCGTCGAGGGGGCGGTGGTGACCGAGGCGATCGACGTGATCGAAAGCGGCAAGCCCAAGACGCTCGAATTCGGTGTGGCCGACGAGATCGCCTGGAAGGTCGGCCTCTCTTGCGGCGGCACCATTCGGGTCTACGTGGAAAACATCGACTGATACCCTCACCGGCAAGACGGGTTTACAATCGTGCGCCTTGACATCCTGCACACGCTCAATGCCGAACGCGCGGCGCGCCGCGCGGTGATCGTGGTCACCGAGCAACCGGGTGGCGCGCAGCGGCTGGTCAAGGCCGTCGATGTCGCCTCCGATCCGCTGTGCGAGCAGTTGCAAGCGCAGCTGCGGAGCGGGCGCAGCGGCATGATCGAATCGCCGCTGGGGCGGTACTTTCTCACCGTGCACGCGCCGTCACCCCGCCTCGTCATCACCGGAGCGGTGCATATCAGCCAGGCGCTCGCACCCGTCGCCGGCCTTGCCGGATATGACGTGACCATTGTCGATCCGCGCACCGCCTTCGCCTCGCCCGAGCGCTTCCCGGACGTGCGCGTCATCGCCGAGTGGCCGCAGGTTGCGCTGCCGCCGCTTGCCATTGACCGCTACACGGCCTTTGTCGCCCTCACGCATGATCCCAAGATCGACGACGATGCGCTCACGCACGCGCTCGCGCACGACTGTTTCTATGTCGGCGCGCTCGGCTCGCGCAAGACGCATGCGCGCCGCGTCGAGCGCCTCGCCGCGGCCGGCGTTTCGCCAACGGCGATCGCGCGCATTCACGCGCCGATCGGGCTCGCCATCGGCGCGGTGTCGCCGGCGGAAATCGCGATCGCGATCCTGGCCGAGATCACGCTGCGGCTGCGCCTGCCCGCGGACAATGGGCGATGAAATTCGGGCCGCTCAGCCCGCGCGCGGCCGATGGCGCCATCGCTGTGCATTCGATCCGCCAGGGCGGCCTGGTGCTGCGACGCCAGTGCCTCGCGCAGACGCGCATCCGGCACCGCAGTGAGCAGCACCGGGTCCGCCTCTTCCTGCAACAGCACCGGCACAAACCAGTCCTGCAGGCGCAGCTCGT
>JACQAE010000234.1 GCA_016195095.1 Pseudomonadota bacterium | reverse complement strand
CGCGATCTGCGCGGGATGCACGAACATGCCCTTGACCTTGGCGGTCTGGTCGGCGCGGCCAAGCCAGCCGCGAATGCGCATGTTGGTGCGCCCGCAGGGCGAGACGCCGGGCAGCACCGCCGACAGGTCGCCGGTCGCCAGCCGGATCATGGGATAATCGGCATTGAAGGTCGTCACCACCACCTCGCCGACCTCGCCATCGGCGACGCCATCGCCGGTTCCCGGCCGCACGATTTCAACCACGATGTCCTCATTGACGATCATGCCCTCGCGCGCGGCGGACTCATAGGCGATGATTCCGGTTTCGGCGACGGCGTAGCATTGCGCGGCGTCGACGCCGCGTTGCGCGAGCTCCCGCCGCAGCGAGGCGGGCAGCGCCGCGCCGGAGACGAGCGCGCGGCGGATCGAGGACGCGTCCCTGCCGATCTCCGCCGCCTTGTCGAGCAGGACCTTGAGGAAGTCCGGCGTGCCGACATAGCCGTCCGGGCGCAGATGCGCGATGGCCTCGACCTGCTGCTCGCTATTGCCGACGCCGCCGGGGAACGTGGCGCATCCGAGCGCGTGCGCGCCGCCTTCGAGGATGAAGGCGCCCGGCGTGAGGTGATGCGAAAACGAATTGTGCACCAGGTCGCCGGCGCGAAATCCCGCCGCGAACAAGGCGCGCGCGGCGGCGCCGAAATCGGCGCCATGGCCTTGCACTTCGTAGAGAGGACCGGGCGACATGAACACGCGGCGGGCGCGGCCGGGCGCGGTCGTGTTGAACGCGCCGAATGGCGGATGCTGCTTTTGCAGCGCCGCGAGATCGGACTTGCGCAGCAGAGCGAGCTTGCCCAGCGCCGCGCGCGAAATGACCGCGCCGGCATCGACGCCGGCAAGCGCGCGCGCCCAACCCGGCGCCGCCCGCGCGCGCGCGATCAGCTCGGGCAGACGGCGGCACAGGTCGCTTTCGCGCGCCAGCGGGTCGCGGGTTTCGAGATCGTCGTAATGCTCGCTCATCGCATGGCGCGGTCCTTGCCGCGGAAATTCGTTCATCCGGCCAGAAGGGCCGATCAGCCGCCGCCCGACGCGCGCGCAAAATGACCTTCGATGGCACCGATCAGCGCGTCAAACGTCCCGCGCAATCCCTGCGTGCTGATCAGAAATCCATTCACACCGAATCCACGATTAACGCGCAGCATTATCCGCGCCACGCGGCCGATGGCAAAGGTCGATTCAAATTGCGCATCGACGCGCACGACCGCGAAGCGTTGCTCCCAGGCTTCCCAGGTCCGCACCTCGCGGACCGCCGTCCAGGGAATGACCGCGTCCGATAGGCGCCGGTCGCGGATGCCGGCGGGTCGGTGGCATCCTCGCCCATGTTCGCACCGTTGAATTCGGATGCATCGCGGCCCAATCGGCGTCGCGATTGGCCTTCGGTTGGCGCACGATCTATTGGCGAAAACGGCTCCCGCCTTGCGCGATCATGTTTTTCGTTCGAGCATGATCTTAGTCGCAAAAAGCGGTTCCCACTTTTCGGGATCGTGCTTTTACACTTGAGCATGATCTTAGTCCCGAAAAGCGGTTCCCACTTTTCGGGATCATGCTCTAGGCCAGCCAGCGCTTGCGGCGCTTGTAATGCTTCAAGTCGCGGAATGACTTGCGCTTGCCTTCGGCCACGCCGAGGTAGAATTCCTTGACGTCCTCGTTTTCCGACAATGCCGACGCCTCGCCGTCGAGCACGACGCGGCCGTTCTCAAGAATATAGCCATAGCTCGCGTAGCGCAGCGCCATGTTGGTGTTCTGCTCGGCAAGGAGAAACGACACGCCCTCCTTGACGTTGAGATTCTTGACGATGCCGAAGATTTCCTCGACGATCTGCGGCGCCAGGCCCATCGAAGGCTCGTCGAGCAGGATCATCTTTGGCCGCGACATCAGCGCGCGGCCGATTGCGCACATCTGCTGTTCGCCGCCCGACGTGTATCCCGCGATCGATGTGCGCCGCTCGCGCAGACGCGGGAAATAGGTGTAGACGTTCTCGATGTCCCGCTTGATCGCGGCGTTGCCGTCGCGGCGCGTATAGGCGCCGGTCAGCAGGTTTTCCTCGATCGTCAAATGCGCGAAGCAATGCCGGCCTTCCATGACCTGGATGCAGCCGCGCTTGACCAGGTCATTGGCGGTGAGCGAATGCACCTCGTCGCCCTCGAACAGGATCGATCCCTTGGTGACCTCGCCGCGCTCGGCGCGCAGCAGGTTGGAAATAGCCTTGAGCGTGGTTGATTTGCCCGCGCCATTGGCGCCGAGCAGCGCCACGATGTGCCCCTTGGGAACGCTCAGCGACACGCCCTTGAGCACGAGGATCACGTGGTTGTAGACGACCTCGATATTGTTGAGCGCGAGGATGACGCTGGCGGCGCCAATGCCGTCGGCGCGCGAACGCCGCGACGGCGCCGACGCATGCGGAGGCGGCGTTGCCGCCGCCTCCGTCTTATCAACCGTGCCAACCGGCGCGGACATCAGTTGGTCAGGCAGCCGGGAGCGATTTTCTTCTCGGCCGCGTATTTCGTCGCCGCGTCCTTGACCATCGGCGCGATGACGTTGTCGTCGGCGACGTACCAGTCCGACGTGATCTTCCAGTTCTTGCCGTCCCAGGTCTGGATGCGGCCGGTGCGCGCGCCCTCGTGGTCGGCGCAGGACACCTTGATCGGCTTGAGCACGCCCTCGAAGCCGAGGTCCTTGATGCGCGCCGCCGACAGGTCGAGGTTTTCAATGCCCCAGCGAACCTGTTCGCCGGTGAGCGGCTTCTTGCCGAATTTGGCCTGCGCAGTGCGAATGGACTCGACCCCGAGCATGGCGTTGATCATGCCGCGGATATAGAGGATTTCGTCGGTCTCCTCCCACTTGGCGTTGCCATTGCCCTTGTCATAGACGTATTTCTTGAGGTCTTCGTGCACCTTGAACTGGCCCGCCGTATGCTGCAGCGTGACCGCGTGATAGCCGGTGGCGCCGCCTTCGGCCGGTCGAACGTCGGGTTCGGCGCCAGACCACCACACGCCATACATCTTGCCGCGTGGATAGGCGACGGCAACGGCTTCCTTGATCGCGGTCGAGTTCATCACGCCCCAGCCCCAGAGCAGGACGTAGTCGGGACGGTTCTGGCGGATTTGCAGCCAGGTCGCTTTCTGCTCGACGCCGGGATGCGTCACCGGCAGCAGCAGCGTCTCGAACCCGTGCATCTGCGCGCGCTTCTGCAACAGCGCGATCGGCTCCTTGCCATAGGGCGAGTCATGGTAGACGAGCGCGATCTTCTTGCCCTTGAGCTTGTCGAAGCCGCCTTCGGTCTTGGCGATATGCTGGATGATGATGTCGGCGGCGGTCCAGTAGGTGCCAAGCAGCGGGAAGTTCCACTGGAACACGGCGCCGTCGCGCGATTCGGAGCGGCCATAGCCCATGGAGATGATCGGGATTTTGTCGATCGGCGCCTTCTCCGTCAGCGCGAAGGTGATGCCGGTCGACAGCGGCAGGAAATAGGCCGCGCCGGTCGGTCCCTTTTTCTTGAGCCGCTCATAGCATTCGACGCCGCGGTCGGTGGCGTAGCCGGTGTCGCATTCCTCGTAGGAGATCGTCACGCCGTTGATGCCGCCGTCGCGCGCATTGACGAGCCGGTAATAGTCGGCGACGCCATTGGCGAAGGGGATGCCGTTGGGCGCATATGCGCCGGTTCGGTAGACGAGATGCGGAATGAACTGCTCGTTCTGCGCGAGCGCGGGCCCGCCCAGAGTGCCGCCGGCGAGTACGCTCGCCGCGGCAATTCCGGCAATTTTTCTGATCACTGCTGTTCTCCCTGAAAGTACCGGAAAATCCTCGCGGATCCCGGTCATTGACGCTTTGCAAGGGTCGGGATGGTGCACCCCGTTCCTGCGTCCGATTGTGCCCATGAAATGCCGCTTTCTCAATATGGGAAAGGCCATAATCTGAGCTTTTCCTTCGCGATCGCCCATAGCCTGGCAAAGCCATTCGGCTCGACGATCAGGAAGAACACGATCATGGCGCCAAACACCATGAATTCGATATGCGACACGGCCGCGGTCGATAGCGGAATGCCAAGTAAGTGCGGCAGCTGGTTGAGGAAGATCGGCACCAGGATGATGAACGCGGCGCCGAGAAACGAGCCGAGGATCGATCCAAGCCCGCCAATGATAATCATGAACAGGACCTGGAACGAGCGGTTGATATCGAATGCCAGCGGCTCCCAGGAGCCGAGCCGCAGGAATCCCCACAGCGCGCCGGCGACGCCGATATAAAACGACGATACCGCGAAGGCGGACAGCTTGGCGTTAAGCGGACGAATGCCGATGATCTCGGCCGCGATATCCATGTCGCGCATCGCCATCCAGGAACGCCCGAGGCGGCCGCGCACCATGTTCTTTGCCGCCAGCGCCATCACCACGACGAGCGCCAGCACGAACAGATACTTGCGGTCCGGCGTGTCGATCGCGAAGCCGAACAGCTCGATCTTGCCGACGGCGACCGAGCCCGACGGCGCGTAGTTGGTGAACCATTTCACCCGCGCGAACGCCCATTCGAGGAAAAACTGCGCCGCCAGCGTTGCCACCGCGAGGTAGAAACCCTTGATGCGCAGCGACGGCAGCCCAAAGAGGACCCCGACCAGCATCGCGACGACGCCGCTGAGCGCGAACACGAGGATGAAGTTCATGTCGGGAATGCGTAACGCGAGATTGTAGGCGGCATAGGCGCCGACCGCCATGAAGCCGCCTGTGCCCAGCGAAACCTGCCCGCAATAGCCGGTGAGGATGTTCAACCCGATGGCGGCGATCGAGAGGATCAGGACCGGGATGAACACCTCGGTATAGAGATATTGGTTGGCCACGAGCGGCACGCCGACGAAGCCCAGCAGCAGGACGATCATGACGAACCAGCGATCCTGCGCGATCGAAAAGATCGCCTGGTCGGCGCTGTAGGACGTCTTGAATTGGCCGGCCTCGCGGTAGAGCACCTTTTACCTCACACGCGTTCGATGATCTTTTCGCCGAACAGTCCCTGCGGGCGCACCAAGAGGAACATCAGGGCGAGCACATAGGCAAACCAGTTCTCGATGCCGCCGCCGGCGAGATCGAACATGCGGATGAGCACCGGGCCAAGGACGACCTCGGCCAATTTCTCGCCGGCGCCGATGATCAGGCCGCCGACGATGGCGCCGGGAATCGACGTGAAGCCGCCGAGAATGAGCACCGGCAGCGCCTTGAGCGCGACCAGCGACAGCGAGAACTGCACGCCGAGCTTGGCGCCCCACATCATGCCGGCAACCAGCGCCACGATGCCGGCCACCGCCCACACCATGAGCCAGATCTGGTTGAGCGGGATGCCGACCGATTGCGCCGCCTGATGGTCGTCGGCCACCGCGCGCAACGCGCGGCCAACGCGCGTGACCTGGAAAAAGATGGCGAGCGCGACAACCATGATGGCGCAGATGAGCGCGGCGATCAATTCCGAGGGATCGATCAAGAGCCCGCCGGGAAACACCGACTCCAGAACAAAAATCGGATTTTTCGGCATGCCGAGGTCGATCTTATAGATGTCGCTGCCCCACACCGTCTGCCCGAACCCTTCGAGAAAGTAGGTCACCCCGAGCGTCGCCATGAACAGGATGATGCCCTCCTGATTGACCAAACGGCGCAGCACGAGGAATTCGATGGCGTAGGCGAGCGCGATCATGACGACGACCGCGAGCGCGATGGCGATCGGCATCGGGAAGAATTCCGACAGCCGCGCCACCGACAAGGCGGCGAACAGCACCATGACGCCCTGCGCGAAATTGAACACGCCGGAGGCCTTGAAGATGAGCACGAAACCGAGCGCCACCAGCGAATAGAGAACGCCGGTGAGCAGCCCGCCAATCAACGTTTCGAGTATTGGACCGAGCACCAGCTATTCCTCAATGGCCGACGCCGAGATAGGCGTCGATGACTTTCTGGTCGCGCTTGACGTCGTCGGGCGTTCCGTCGGCGATCTTGCGGCCATAGTCGAGCACCACGACGCGATCGGACAGGTCCATGACCACGCCCATGTCGTGCTCGATGAGCGCGATGGTGGTGCCGAAATGGTTGTTGACGTCGATGATGAAGCGCGACATGTCCTCCTTTTCCTCGAGATTCATGCCCGCCATCGGCTCGTCGAGCAGCAGAAGATTGGGTTCCATGGCGAGCGCGCGGCCAAGCTCCACGCGCTTCTGCAACCCATAGGGCAAGCGCCCGACCGGAATCTTGCGGATATGCGCGATTTCGAGAAAGTCGATGATCTCCTCGACCTTGAGGCGGTGTTCGACCTCCTCGGCGAGCGCGGGACCGACGCGCAGGATCTGCCACAGCACGCCGCGATGCATCTTGAGCGTGCGGCCGGCCATGATGTTGTCGAGGGCGGTCATACCCTTGAACAGCGCGACATTCTGGAACGTGCGCGCGATGCCGCCGCGCGCGGCCTCGTAGGGGCGCATCTTGCTGCGCGTCTTGCCCTTGAAGGTGATGCGACCGCTCTGCGGATGATAGAACCCGTTGATGACGTTGAGCATCGATGTCTTGCCGGCGCCGTTGGGGCCGATGATGGCGCGGATCTCGCCGTTGCGGATATCGAAACTCACCCCGGTGAGCGCCTGAACGCCGCCGAAGCCGAGCGAAACGTCCTCCACCGACAAAACGATATCGCCCGCGGCCACGCCCTGTCCGGCCGAGGCCCTCACGCCGCGCGCTCCAGGTCGGCGGCGGGCACGACGATATCCATGTCATGGATCCTGACGCGCGCGGCGACGACGCCCTTGCGGCCGTCCTCGAAGGTGACATCGGTCGCGATATCGGCGGCGGGAGAACCGTCATAGAGCGCCTTGATCAACGGCGCGAAACGCTCGGAGATGAAGCCGCGGCGAACCTTGAGCGTGCGCGTGAGTTCGCCGTCGTCGGCGTCGAGTTCCTTGTGCAGGATGAGGAAGCGCTTGATCTGCGCGCCGGCCATGACTTTCTCCGCGACCAGCGAGCGGTTGACTTCGGCGACATGCGCGGCAAGCATCTCATAGACCTGCGGATGGCCCGCCAGTTCCTGGTAGGACCCGTAGACGACGTTGTTGCGCTCGGCCCAACTGCCGACCGCGGTGATATCGATATTGAGGATCGCGCAAACGAAATCGCGGTCGTCGCCAAAGGCCACGGCCTCCCTGATGTTGGGGTAGAACTTGAGCTTGTTCTCGATGTATTTCGGCGCGAACAGCGTTCCCGACCGCAAGCGGCCGACATCCTTGGCGCGGTCGATGATCTTGAGATGGCCGGTCTTGGGATCGAAAAAGCCGGCGTCGCCGCTGTGAACCCAACCGTCCGGCGTCTTGGTCTGCGCCGTTTTCTCCGGATCCTTGTAATAGCCCATGAACACGCCAGGCGACTTGAACAGCACCTCGCCATTCTCCGCGATCCTGACGTCGACATCGAAATTCGGCTTGCCGACCGTGTCGGCGTAGATTTCCCCGTCCGGCTGCGCCGTGATGTAGACGGCGGCCTCGGTCTGGCCGTAGAGCTGCTTGAGATTGATGCCGAGCGAACGATAGAAGCGGAATATCTCCGGCCCGATGGCCTCGCCCGCGGTGTAGCCGACGCGGATGCGCGAAAGCCCAAAGCGGTTCTTGAGCGGGCCGTAGACAAGAACGTCGCCGAGCCGGTAAACGGCCCGCGCGACGAGCGGCACGCGTTCGCCATTGAGAATCCGCTCGCCCCACTTGCGCGCGTGCTCGATGAAGAAATGAAACATCGCGCGCTTGAGCGCGCCGGCATCCTCCATGCGAACCATCGTCAGCGTCAGTAGGTTTTCGTAGATGCGCGGCGGCGCGAACGCGTAGCTCGTGCCGATCTCGCGCCGATCCTCGACGACCGTTTCGGCGGCCTCGGGACAATTGACGCAGAAACCCGCCACATATGACTGCGCATAGGAGAAAATGTGGTCGCCGACCCAGGCGAGCGGCAGATAGGCGATGATCTCCTCATGCTCGTCGAGGCGATCGAACAGATTGCCGTTGCGCGCGGAGATCACGACATTGTCAAAGCTGAGCATCACGCCTTTGGGACGCCCCGTCGTGCCGGAAGTGTAGAGGATGACCGCGAGATCACCGCCCCTGCCCGCGGCCACCGACGCATCCCAGCGCGCGCGCGCGTCGCCATCGGCACCAAGCCGGCGGCGGCCGGCGGCCTCCACGTCGGCGAACGCGCCAAGGCGCTGGTGATCATAGTCGCGCAAGCCGCGCGGCTCGTCATAGACGATGTATTTAAGCGTGCTCAGGCGATCGGCGATCGAGAGGATCTTGTCGACCTGCTCCTGATCCTCGACCACGGCGATGGCGATCTCGGCGTGTTCGAGGACATAGGCCATTTCCTCGGCCACTGAATCCGCATAAAGCGGCACCGGAACGGCGCCAAGCGCCTGTGCGGCGCACATGGCCCAATACAGCCGCGGCCGATTGCCGCCGATAATGGCGACCTTATCGTCGCGCTTGAGACCGAGTTCGGCCATGCCGATGGAAAAGGCGCGTACGTGGTCAAGCACCTGCGCCCAGGTCCAAGCCTGCCAAATGCCAAGATCCTTATGCCGCATTGCAGGCCGCGTGCGAAATATTTCCGCGTTGCGAATCAATAGCTTGGGAAACGTATCGGCATCGGCCGCCGCGCCTGTCGCCACAGTGTCCCCTCCCGCAAGACCGCATGGTTGCGCGTCCCACGCCGACAAATTTGCTTCAGTTTCTTGTCAACGACCCTCTGTCCGTCTGCGCGGACCGCTTTTCGAGATATGAAAGCACGTCGCAAGGCGGGTCAAGTCACGAAGGTATCATAAAAAAGTCGGATAGGCCGCTCCCCCGCCCGTTTCGCACCGCGGCAGCGCGATCGCGGCGATCATTCCGCGGCCTTGAGCGCCGCCGGTCGCCCGGAGCGAAGCTGCTCGAACAGCACCGCCTCCTGCGCCTTTGCCGCGTCGAGCGCGCGCCGCTTGACGTGGCCAAAGCCGCGAATCTTCTCCGGGATGGCGGCAATGGCGACGGCGGCATCGTGAATGTCGGGGTTAAGCAGCGCCAGCACCTCCGCGAGCATGGCCTCGTAGTCGCGAACAAGCCTGCGCTCCATGCGCCGTTCCGCCGTATAGCCGAACGGGTCGAACGGCGTGCCGCGCAGAAATCGGAACTTCTCGAGCACGCGGAACGCGTAGAACACGCGCGGCCCGAACGCGATCTTTTTCGGCAGGCCCGTTACCTTGTCGCGGCGCGCGAAAAGCGGCGGCGCCAGATGCACGTGCAGGCGCAGATCGTCGCCGCCAACCTCGTTGCGCACCTGGCGCAGGAACGCGGGATCGCAATAGAGCCGCGCGACTTCGTATTCGTCCTTGTAGGCCATCAGCTTGAACAAGTAGCGCGCGACCGCCTCGGTCAGCCCGCTCTTGCCGCGCGCGCGCTCGGACTCGGCGGCGCTTGTGCGCTCGACCCAGCGCTGGTAGCGCGTGGCGTAGCGCCGGCTCTGGTAGCGGGCGAGGAACGCGACGCGGCGCGCGATGACTTCGTCGAGCGATTGGGAGATCTGGCGCGCGGGATCGATCGCGCCGGAACCCGGCGCCGCCAGAGCGTCGAGCGTATCGGGCTCGAAAGCCGCGCGGCGGCCCCAGCGAAACGCGGCGATATTCATTGCCGCAGCCTCGCCATTGATCTCGATGGCCTTCTCGATCGCCTCCGCCGCCAGTGGCAGCGCGCCGCTTTGATAGGCATAGCCGACCATGAACAAGTTGGCGCCGATGGACTGCCCGAGCAGTGCCGTTGCCAGCCGCGACGCATCGACGAAACGTACCTGCTCGGGCCCGGCCGCGAGGGTGATCGCGCGCTTGAGCCGCTCGATCGGCAGGGAAAAATCCGCGTCGCGCGTGAATTCTCCCGGCAGCGTTTCCGCGAGATTGATGATCATGCGCGTCGCGCCAGGCCGCACGGCGCCCAATACTTTCTTCCCGCCGGCCACCACCATGTCGCCGCCGATGACGAGGTCGGCGCCGCAGGCATGCACGCGGATGGCGTGAATATCCCCCGCCTGCCGGGCGATGCGCATATGGCTCGACACCGCGCCGCCCTTTTGCGCCAGGCCCGCCATGTCGATGATGCCGACCGCCTTGCCTTCGAGATGCGCCGCCATGCCGAGGATAGCGCCGATGGTCACGACACCCGTGCCGCCGACGCCGGTGATGATCACGTTATAGGTCTGGGCGATTTCCGGCAGCGTCGGGTCGGGCAGCGGGACGAGGTTGGCGGGCTGCGTCACGCCGCTGCCGCGCTTGAGCTTGGCGCCCTCGACGGTGACGAATGACGGGCAGAAGCCCTTCACACAGGAGAAATCCTTGTTGCAGCTCGATTGGTCGATGGTACGCTTGCGGCCGAACTCGGTCTGCAACGGCTGGATCGACACGCAGTTGGACTGCACACCGCAATCGCCGCACCCTTCGCAGACCATCTCGTTGATCACCACGCGGCGGTCGGGATCGGGAAACTGGCCGCGCTTGCGGCGGCGGCGCTTTTCGGCGGCGCAGGTCTGGTCGTAAATGAGGACCGTGCATCCGGGAACGGTCGCAAGGTCGCGCTGCACCGCGTCAAGCTCGTCGCGGTGGTGGATCTTGAGCCCCTTGGGCCAGGCGGTATTGGCGGCGTATTTCGCGGGCTCGTCGCTGACGACGACGATGCGCTTGGCGCCTTCGGCGGCGACCTCGCGGGCGATCTGCACGACGCTCAGGTTGCCCTCGTTCTTCTGCCCGCCGGTCATCGCCACGGCGTCGTTGAACAAGATCTTGTAGGTGACGTTGACGCCGGACGCGATCGCCGCGCGGATCGCCATCGATCCGGAATGATTGTAGGTGCCGTCGCCGATGTTCTGGAACACGTGGCCACGCGTCGAGAACGGCGCCTCGCCGATCCAATTCGCGCCCTCGCCGCCCATCTGGGTATATCCGAGCGTCGAGCGCTCCATCCACTGCGCCATGTAATGGCAGCCGATGCCGGCATAGGC
>JACQAE010000233.1 GCA_016195095.1 Pseudomonadota bacterium | reverse complement strand
GGGTCAAAAAATACCCACGCTGGTCGAGCTTGAAAAGGAATTCCAGGTCGCGCGCGTCACTGTACGCCAGGCGATTGAGATACTGCGCGAGGAGGGGATGCTGAATTGCCAGCAGGGGCGCGGCACGTTTGTGGCGGACAAGGCGATTAACCGCCACTGGGTGAAGTTGGCGACTGACTGGAATGTTTTGGTCGCCACGATCAAGGAAAATGTCCTTAAACGCATTAAAGTCGATAATCCGCCCACATTTCCGACCTTGGCGGAGGGTGAGGGCAGGCTTTCACCGGGCTACGTGTACCTGCGCAGCCTGCAGTTCAAGAACGACCTTCCCTATGGACTCGTCAACGTGCATCTCGCCAGCCATATCTATCAGCGTGCGCCCGAATCCTTCATGGAACACCCGGCGCTCTGTGTGCTGACCGAGCTTAGCGATGTCGCGGTACGTCACGCCCATCAGACCATGGTTATCGGCAGTGCGAATCTCGACAAGGCGGATTTGCTGAAGATAGCGTTGGGCGCGCCGACCGCGGAATGCCGCTGCGTCGTTATCGACGACACCGGCGCCGCCATCTATGTCGCGGATATCACCTATCGCAGCGATGTGATTAAGCTGCACATTGATTTATTCGCAAGCTCGCGCCCGCCTGCCGTTTCCGCTCCGGCGGAAAAGGCTCACGCGCCGCCACAGAATAAGGCCGCGAACCGTTCGGCGCGGGTGGGGCAGCTTTCCAGCTAGACCGGCGTATGATTGCGGACGCTGGCTGACCACGGTAAGAACGATGCGCGGTAGCGCTCTTCCGAAGCGTTGGCGTAAAGCGTCGTACGCTGTCGGGGGTGGCGGCCGAGTTGATGAATGGTCGATTCCATGGCGCTTGGCGTCATCTCTTGGCCATGAACGGCACCAGCCGATCGCGTGATCGTTTCGTCCATGAGCGTGCCGCCGAGGTCGTTGGCACCCGCGGCGAGGCAGGCCTTTACGCCGTCATTGCCCATTTTGGCCCATGACGTCTGGATGTTAGTGATCAATGGATGGAGCGCGAGCCTCGCGACCGCATGCATCAAGACCGCCTCGCGAAATGTCGGTCCCTTGCGCGCACGGCCTTTCAGGTAAATCGGCGCTTCCATGTGCACGAATGGTAGCGGCACGAGTTCGGTGAACCCACCGGTTTCGGCCTGCAATTCTCGCAATCGCAACAAGTGCCGCGCCCAATGCTCATAGCGTTCGATATGGCCATACATGATCGTTGCGGTTGTGCGGAAGCCATGACGGTGTGCGGCCCCCATGACTGCAAGCCAGCGTTCGGTATCAATCTTGTCGGGACAAAGGGCCGCCCTCACTTCGTCATCGAGAATTTCCGCCGCGGTGCCAGGTAGCGTTCCGAGTCCTGCGTCCTTGAGTTTGGCAAGATACGCATCCAGCGGGATACCGAGTGTCGCCGCTCCTTGGTGAACTTCGAGCGGCGAGAAGGCGTGGATATGAATCTCGGGTGCCGCGCGTTTTACGGCGCGGCAAATGTCGACATAGGTCTGACCGGTATAGTCTGGATGTATTCCGCCTTGCATGCAGACTTCCGTGGCACCGCGTTGCCAGGCTTCTTCGGCGCGGCGCCCGATTTCTTCGAGCGGCAGATCGTAGGGGCGGCCGCGCAGGTTCTCGCTCATCTTTCCTTTCGAGAACGCGCAGAACTGACATTTGAAATAGCAAATATTGGTGTAATTGATATTGCGCGTGACGACGTAAGTCACGTCGTCGCCAATCGCCTGCCGCCTCAATTGATTGGCTGCCTCGCAGACTTGCGAAAATTGGTCGTGCCGCGCCTGAAACAGGCGCACGATCTCTTGCTCCTCCAGTCCCCTGCCGTTGAAAGCCTTGTCGATGATGCTTGACAAGGCGTGCGAGCCGATCCTGCCGGCGGGCACCTGAATTTTTCGCACCGGCAGCGGCTCATTCGTTCCCGGTGACCAGTCATCGCCGCGCGGCCAACCGTCGGCATCGACGAGGCGAAGCAGCGTCGTTTGCAGCGTAGGATCGATCCATTTCTGCGGGCAGCGTGAATATGCCGGATAGATTGCGAGCCGTTCAGCTAATTCCTTGCCCGCCGAATTCGTGGCCCGCTCGAGCAATTGCAGATGCGGCCAAGGCGCTTCGGGATTGACATGATCCGGCGTTACCGGCGAGACGCCGCCCCAGTCATTAATTCCGGCTTCGATCAATTGGCGCAGCGACCCATCGCTGAGATTGGGCGGTGCCTGGATGTTCATGTTTGCCGAAAACAGCAACCGCGCAGCCGCGATCGTCCATAAATGCTCATCGAGCGAAACCGCCGGAACCTGCGCCATGCGCGTGCCGGTTTTTGGTCGGAAATTCTGAATGATAATCTCTTGCAGATGGCCGTAACGATCATGCAGATCGCGCAGCGCCAGCAGTGCTTCGATACGCTCGCGGCGCGTTTCGCCAATGCCGATCAAAATGCCGCTGGTAAACGGTATGAATTGCTCGCCAGCAATGCGAATGGTGGCGAGGCGCGCCGCCGGGTTCTTGTCCGGCGAGCCATGATGCGCCTGGCCGCGCTCGCATAGGCGCGACGCCGCGCTTTCAAGCATGATGCCCTGCGATACCGACACGGTGCGCAAACTGGTCAGATCTGCGGCGCTGAGCAGGCCCGGGTTGGCGTGAACAAGCAGGCCAGTCTCCTTGACCGTGAGACGCGCAGCCTCGGTTAGATATGAGATCGTGGTCTCGTGTCCGAGCGCGATCAACTGGTCGCGGGCGGCGCGGTGACGCAGCTCCGGTTTGTCGCCGAGGGTAAAGAGGGCTTCCTTGCAGCCGGCGGTGCGACCGGCGTGAGCAATCTCAAGCACCTGCTCAAGCGACAAGAAGGCCGCCTCGCCGCGACGTGGCGCATGCGCGAAGGTGCAATAGTGGCACACGTCGCGGCATAGCTTGGTCAGCGGAATGAACACCTTGCGTGAATATGACACGACATTGCCATGCGCTGCGTCGCGCCGCGCGGCGGCAATGCGCATGAGCAAGGCGTTGTCCTCGCACGTGGCGAGCGATAGCGCATCGTCGGCGGAGAGCCGGTCGTCGGGCCTAAGATCTTTGACCACGCTCTCGATCACGATTGGGCTCGCAGCATGGGCGTATCCGATGTGTGGCTCTCGGTCAGGCGCTTGGCAAGACCGAGGCTTGCCAGGAAGGCGTCGGTTCGCGTCGTCGTTTGGAATGACAGGAAGGTCGCCAGGTCGCCAGGTCGATCGATATCGTGCCCCAAATCGACCCAGGGCAGAACGCGAGGTCGGACGCCGGCGGCGCGCGCCGCCTTGCGGTGTCGTTCGAAACTGTGCGGTCCAAAGCTTGGTGGGAGGATTTCGGCCGGCCGAAGCGCCAGCACATTGGTGCCGCCGTCATTGGTGGCCGGAACGATGGCGGCCGCACGCGGTGTCGCCAAAATCCGGGCGAGTTCCTCGACCGCTTTGGTGGAAATATGCGGCAAGTCGGTGGGAACGATGATCATTCCTGAACCACCTCCCACTAGCCATCTGCCGGCCAGTGCGAGTGCATGGTTGATTCCAAGCGGTGCCGACTCGCGTTGAACCAGCGCGCCATAGCGCTGAGCGAGGCTGACGGCCTCGGCATCCGCGGTCACCACAAGGATACCGGCGAGGCAATGTCGGCTGGCAGAGAGTACGCCGAGGACATCTTCCGCCATGACACGTGCGAATTGCGCCCGCTGCGGTGGCGTGAGAATACCTGCAAGCCTCGATTTCGCGGCGGCAAAGGGTTTAATGGGCACGACGGCCCAGATATCGGCGCTGGTCACGCGCGCCTGCCGCCTGCGTGGCGGCGCGAAGAGACGGCGTTTTCCCGTGCAGCGACTTCATCAGCGAACGTGATCACTTCTTGGGCGAGCCTCTTACGGTCCGCCAGATCCAGCATTCGGGTGCGCGTCACCAGCACCGGAAGATCGAGGCCGGCCGCTTCGTTGGAGTCGCGATTATCAATGACAAGCCCGTCAGCCAGCCCGCGATAACGCGCGGCGATTGATTCGTTCGTGACCGGAATGCCAAGTTCCGTCATGATTTTCGCGGTCGGGCCCTTGACGGCCTGGCCAGCGATGATTGGAGAAACCACAATCACCGGCGCGCGCGAATGCGCGAGCGCTTGGCGCAATTCGGGCATCGCAAGAAACGGGCCGATACTCAGATACGGATTGGACGGGCAAATGACGACGGCTCGAAGGGCAGGGTCGGCCAAGGTCTCGAGCAGTTTTGTCGTAGGTCGCGCCCGCTCGGCACCCGCGAAGCGCAAGGCGCGTACCGCGGGCGCGCAGCGGCGTTCGACGAAGTAGCGCTGAAACGGCAATTCACCGCCGTCGATCTCGACGAACGTGCGCACATTGTCGTCGGTCATCGGCATGATCCGTGCGCTGATGCCGAGCTGACGAGCGGCATGGGCGATGAAATCCGACAGCGTTTTGCCTTCACGCAGAAAACGCGTGCGTTCGACATGAATGGCGAGATCGCGATCGCCGAGTTGGAACCAGGTTTCGCCGCCCATCTCGCCCAGCGCCGCCATGAAATTCCAGGTTTCCCGCGCACGTCCCCAGCCGCGCTCGCGATCGGCGACGCCGGCGAGCGTGTAGAGTACGGTGTCGACGTCCGGCGAGATGCTCAAGCCCAGATGCTCGAAGTCATCGCCGGTATTGACCGCGACGATCAGCCGTTGCGGCGCCAGCGTGAGATACAGTCCAAGTGCAAGTTTGCCACCACCGACGCCGCCGCAAATAGCGAGAACGTTCCCAGTTGAACGAGCGGCCTTGGACACGCGCTTACTCATCGTGGCCGCTCCACTTCTGCTGGCCGTATTTGGGTCGAATTGGGTAGCTTCTACCTCCCACCGCCGGCGCCAACATCTGGCAGATCAACGCTACCGTGAACCATCGCAATTCCCGCCAGCGGGTCACCAACGGAACGCCGCGATGCTGATGCTCGCCCATATCACCTTCGATTCGCTACTGCGCAGGAATGCCGGTAATGCGAATGCCCGCGCCTGCGATCCTGTAGTGTCGATTGATCGCGATGAGAACCGAAGTTAGAGCTTCCGCCGCCACTGAATTGGCGAGTGCGCCACCATCGATGCCACGCGTCGCCACCACACCTGCGAGGCCGATCACCAGCCCCTTGGCCGTCGCATCGTCGCCAAAAACGAGCACATCGCAATCGGCCTTTTCGCCGTTCCGAAGCTTTTTTGCGCCGACGCTGTGAAAGGCCGCAATGACGCGAGTCCCTGGCCCGAACGCGCGCTGCGCCACCAATGCAGGCGAACCAGCGGCAGGCAGCTGAACGACCGCGACCTTCGGCGGCACCAGCGGTACGACGGCGTCGACAACGATCTTGCCGGCAACGTCTGATTTTATTTCCTCGACGATTGCATCGTGGTTGGAAAATGGCACCGAGAGCACGACGATGTCGGCTGCGCGCGCGGCGCCGCGATTGTCCTCACCACGCACGCCCAGCCCGTGGACGTCGCGCGCGGCCGCCTCGGCTTTCTCTCTGGAGCGCGAGCCAATCACGATCGGGTAGCCGGCCTTCGACCAAAGCCGAACCAGACCTGAGCCAAGCTCGCCGGTTCCGCCGATCACGGCGACGATCGGCAATTTCGGCGTTTCCTGCATATCGCATGACCTTCGCTCTGCCGCACGTCGGCGCCGGGGAGCGTACAACATTGCGGGCCGCATTGAGGCACGGCAGCAATCAGTCAAAATTTTATGGCACTATGATTGGTAACACAATATCATTGACGGCAATTGCCGTGTAAATCCATTGTCCTAATGATAGGTTCAATCTATAAGAAACTGGTGCCGGGGCACGATGCTGGTACCTTTGGTTTCCGCGGACAACGAAGAAAAATTGCGAAATGAGCTTGACGATCAAGCCGGAAATTTCAAACCCCGCTCGCCGGCAATTGGCGGTTACCCAATTACGGGCCGCCGGAGTGAAACTGCCAACATGGAGCGAATTGGCCGATCCCGACCTGATCCCCAGCAATATCGGCAGCGGCAAAAAATTAATTGCGCCGGACGCGCCGGACGCGCTCAATTTGTGGCGCGTGCACTGGTACAACGACGCAAGCCGCGTCGGCCGCGTGACGGTACCCGGACATATCGTGTTACCCGAAGCGCTCACCGGAGTAAGAGCGCCTATCGTCGTCCTCCTCGGCTGCCGCTTCCCGATGATCGGCGCCCACAAGGTTCTCGCCGCCTACGCCTGCCTGGTGCCTCGGCTCGTGACCGGTCAATTCGATCCAGCGCATGACCGTGCGATCTGGCCGTCGACCGGGAACTATTGCCGTGGCGGCGTGGCGATCTCGCGTATTCTCGGCTGCCGGGGCGTGGCGGTATTGCCCGCCGGCATGAGCACCGAGCGTTTTGAATGGCTCGCGCGGTGGGTGCGCGATCCCTCCGATGTCATCCGCACGCCGGGCACCGAGAGCAACGTCAAGGAAATCTACGACAAATGTGCAGAGCTGGCGTGCGATCCTGATAATGTGATTCTCAACCAGTTCTCGGAATTTGCCAATTACCTCATTCACTATCATTGCACCGGGGCGGCCTTCGAGCGGGTTTTTTCGCATCTCAGGAGCGCCAACACGGGTTATCGGCTCAAGGCTTTTGTCAGCGCGACCGGATCCGCGGGCACCATTGCGGCCGGCGATCGGCTTAAGGCGAAACACGGCGCCATTATTTGCGCGACGGAGGCAATCGAATGCCCGACCATGCTCAACAATGGATACGGTGAACACAATATTCAGGGCATCGGCGATAAGCACATTCCATTGATTCATAATGTGATGAACACCGATTTCGTGGCTGGTGTCACCGACCTCGCCTGCGATTCGCTCAATGTGTTATTCCAGGGAAATGCCGGGCGCGGCTATCTTACCGGGCGCCGCAAGATTGATCCCGCCATGGTGGCGAGCTTCGACGACATCGGCATATCCGGTCTCGCCAATATCGTCGCCGCGATAAAACTCGCGAAGCATTACGACCTCGGCGCCGACGATGTCATCATGACCGTCGCGACGGATAGTGCGCAGCTTTACGCAAGCGAACGACAAAGTTTTATCAGGCGGCGCTATCCCGACGGCTTCGACGAGGTCAATGCCGGGGAGGTATTCAGCCGGCACCTGGAGGGGGTTGTCGATGACCATGTTCTCGAACTCACCCATACCGAACGCAAGCGCATATTCAATCTGGGCTATTACACCTGGGTCGAGCAGCAAGGCGTGTCGATCGATGATTTCGATCGCCGCAAGGGCCAGAAATTCTGGCAAGGCCTTGTCGATGAGTTGCCAGCCTGGGATAGCATGATCACCGAGTTCAACGCGGAGACGGGCGTTTAGCCTTTGCATTCGTCGTTATGACCAAATCGAAGAAACCCGCAAATCGGACGGCGCCGCGCCCTTACGCGGAACTTCGCCACGACTTAATGCGGCGCGACCGCGGCCTGCGCGACAAGGTCGTCTCACTGGAAGACGCGGCATCATTCGTGCACGACGGGGATTCGGTCGGCATTGGCGGAAGTACGATGTCGCGCACGCCCATGGGGCTAATTTGGGCACTGATCCGTGCCGGCAAAAAAGACCTTTCATGCTGTCGCAGCATCACGTCCAGCGATGGCGATCTGCTGTTCGCGTCCGGAATCTGCGACCACATCGTCACGAGCTGGTTTAGCCAAGGAATTCTTTGGGGCGTATCCAAAGTGATGCGTCACTATGTCGAATCCAAGAAGGCTCGCTACGAGGAATGGAGCCACATGGCAATGGGCATGCGCTTTCGTGCCGGCGCCATGGGTGTCCCGTTCATGCCCATCCGCTCGATGCTGGGCTCTGACGTCGGACGGCAACGACCCGAGGCTATTGAGTTTCCGTGCCCATTTACCGGCGAAAAACTCCTGCTGGCGCCGGCGCTCAATCCGAAAGTCGCATTGATCCACGTGCAACGTTGCGATGCCTACGGCAATGCGCAGATCGACGGGCTGCAATTCATGGACATCGATTTGGCGATGGCAGCCGACAAGGTGGTGCTATCGACGGAGCGCATTGTGTCAAACGACCAGATCCGACGTGCGCCTGACAGGACCAAGATTCCGTTCTTTGCGGTCGATGCGGTCGTCGAGTTGCCGTTCGGCTGCGCACCACATGAATGTTACGGCGTTTACGAGCCGATGCTTCGCCATATGAACTACTACGTAGACCTAGTGAACGGCAATCCAGTCGATGGCATGAAGGAATATCTCGATCGGTACGTGTTTGGACCGAAATCCTGGAATGAGTTTCTCGGCATGATCGGCGTCGAGGAATTGGTCGAGGCGGCGCGAGCGGGGGCGAGCATAT
>JACQAE010000214.1 GCA_016195095.1 Pseudomonadota bacterium | reverse complement strand
CGGATGTCGTGCTTGGAGACCGATACGGAACCAGCTGCGTCGCGCTTGTGACGGATGCCATCGAGGCCACACTGCGCGAACTCGGCTATTCGGTCAGCCGCAACAAGCCCTATGCCGGTGGTTTCATTACCGAGCACTATGGAAATCCAGCCGCGGGACTGCACGCGGTGCAACTGGAACTCAACCGCGCGATCTATATGAACGAACAGACCTACGAACGAACCGCCCGATTTGCGCAACTTGCCGCCGATTTGGCGACGCTCGCCGGCCGCCTGGCAGCCATTGCGCACGCCGACCTGCGTCCATTCCGCGCCGCCGCTGAATAGGCGCGAGGCGTCGAGAAACTCATGTTGCATGGCAGCATTGACCATCGCGCATGCCGCCGGTCTGTGCGCTTGCAGATTGTTGGGTCCGGGCCGCCGAACAACGGTGCGGGATCAATCCCGGGCTCGCGCCCAAAAAAATGACCATATGGCAAGAAAAAAGGGCCGCTTGCGATGTGCAGGCGGCCCAAGTTTAGGGAGGAAACGCCCAAGGAGGGCAGCAACAGCCCGAATCAACGGGCTATCGCACTGCAATAATCTGTCACCGCAGCGCACAAGAATCAAGAGGGACACAAAAAATTCACCACGACTGGCCGCCCGATCAAATCGGCGTAGGCCGATCTGATCTCGCGTTTAACGGCTAGAAGCGCTTCGTGTTTCAATCGAATCGGAAAGCGCCCCATTTGCTTTGGCTTTGTCGCATTTTCTGCGGCGATCCGGTTCCCGCTTCGCCGGAAAATATTCACGGCTCGCGCGCGCGCAAATAGACAATGCAGCTCGCCAGAATGAACGCCGCTTGCAAGAGGAAGACCGTCTGAAAAGCCGCGAGCGGATTGGCACCCCCCGCGGTGGGAAACAAGTCGATGACGACGCCGCTCACCGCTTGCGAAAAGAAAACACCGCCCATCGATCCCATGTTCAAGACGGTGAGGCCGCGGCCAACCAGGTGCTTGGGAAACAGCGCCTTACCATGGGCGATGACCTGCGCGGAATAGGCGGCGAAAAATCCAAACAACGCCAAGACGATACAGAGCGCCAGCGGCGGCAACTTTCCGCCGGCCGCGATGACGACCAGCGATGAAATGGTTAGGCCGGCGCCGATCAGCACGGGAATTTTGTAGCCGCCAAACAGGCGATCGGCCATTCCCCACACAATCATCCCGGCGGCCTGGGTAATGGCGGGAATGAGCAGAAAATTACCGCGTTCGGTCAGCCCATAGCCGTAGACATGGGTCAAGTAGGGCCCGCCCCACAGGCCGACGATGAGAATGTAGCCGGCATAGGTTGTCACATGGACAAAAAATAGTCGGCCGACGGAATCGGTGCGCAAGACCTCGACCAGCCCGCGCAAGCCGTCGCGTAGCGACTCGCGCCCTGCTATTTCCGCGTGCGAATGCTCGTCGCGCGCATGAACATCGCGCGCGGGATCGTCGCGCACAATGATGGCGATGAGAACCGCCGCCGCCAGCATGACGACGGCAATGCCGACAAACGTCGCCCGCCAGCCGATCGCCGCCGCCGAGAACGCCAGCGGCGCCGTCGCCAGCAATGTCCCGATGCTTCCAAAACCCAACTGCAACCCGGCCAGCATGGCAAACCGATTGGCCGAAAACTGGCGCGCGAACAGCGCGAGCGGCGCCATCAGGTAGCAGGAGGTGCCGAGCCCCATCAAAATCCGCGCGCCGACCAGCGCCGCCGGCGACGTCGCCGCCGCGAACAGCAATGCTCCCGCGACGACGGCGACCGAACACGTCAACATGCACCGTTTGGGACCATAACGATCGAGCGCTATGCCTAGCGGCAATTGCACGGCCGCGAAGGCGAAGAAAAAGGCGCTGGACAAGATGCCGATTTGCGACGCCGAAAGCGCGAGTTCCTGCGCGAGATCGGGCGCAATGACGCCGACCGAATTGCGCAGCAACTGGCCGACCATGTAGACGCCGGACAGGATGGCGACCAGCGTGACAAGGCCGCCAATCACCCCCGCCGGCAACGGACGATCATCTTGCGCAAATGCCATGGCGTTGCGTCACCCTGGAGCATGATCCCGAAAAGTGGGAACCGCTTTGCGATAAGATCATGCTCCAATGTAAAATGCATGATCGCGAAAAGTGGGAAACGGTTTTCCGACAAAATCAAGCTAAAACAAAAAGCTACGGCCGTCGCACGATTCCACTCGAAGCGATACGGTTCTACGCCGCGACGTTTCGCGTCTCCCGACGGTCGTCGCACGCGGCCCCGCCAGCCGCAAGCCTGCAAATCCGTTGCCGCGACCACCGCGCTGCTATAGGACGCATGAGGACGTATTCCGGTCCAGCCACCCGCGAAGTCGACCCTGCCATGACCGCCGTCGAATTCACCGCCTTTCTCGATGAACTGGCGACCGTGTCGGGCGATACGATTCTGCCGTTCTTCCGCACGTCGCTGAGCGTCGAGAACAAGGGTCCTGGCGGCGGCGCCTTCGACCCGGTGACCGCGGCCGACCGCGCCGCCGAAATGGCCATGCGCACGCTGATCCGGCGCAATTTCCCCAGCCACGGCATTATCGGCGAGGAATTTGGCGCCGAGCGCGCGCAGGCGGAATTCGTATGGTTGCTCGACCCGATCGACGGCACCAAGGCATTCATTTCAGGCATGACCGCCTGGGGAACGCTCATCGCGCTCACCCGGCAGGGCACTGCCGTGGCCGGGCTCATGCATCAGCCATTCATCGGCGAGCGCTTTTCCGGCGACGGTGCGACGGCGCATTACCGCGGTCCGGGTGGCGCGCGGGTGCTCAATGCGCGGCGCTGCGCCAAGCTCTCCGACGCGATGCTCTACACGACAAGTCCGCGCCTGATGTCGGGCGCGGATCGCAACGCGTTCTCGCGGATCGAGGAGGCGGTGAAGCTGTCGCGTTATGGCGGCGACTGCTATTCCTATTGCATGTTGGCCGCCGGGCTGATCGATCTCGTCATCGAGACGAACATCAAGCCGCACGATATCGCCGCGCTCGTCCCGATCATTAACGGTGCCGGCGGTATCGTCACGACCTGGGAGGGCGGCAGCGCCGAGTTGGGCGGGCGCATCATCGCCGCCGGCGACCGTGGTCTGCACGCGGCCGCGACACAGATGCTGCTGCGATAATCGCCGCCGCGGCGACCGCCACGCGCGGCCATCGCGCCTCGCGTCAATACAGCGGCGTGCCGGGAACGAACGCGTCGAACGCCGCGAGGAACTGCGCGCGGTAGTGATCCTGCTCCATCAGCATCTCATGGCGCGACCCGGCGATGATCAGGCGCGCGCCGGCGCGCAAGTCATGGGCGAAGCGTTCGATCATCGGCGTCGAGACGATCTGGTCGCGCCCGGCCGCTGCGATCAGGATCGGCTGGCGTATCCGCGCCGCATAGGCGGGAGCGGCGAATTCGGCCATGGCACGGAACGCCGCATCGACCCAGGCGACGGTCGGGGATCCGACGCCAAGCGCGGGCTCGGCTTCGAGCGCCGCGGCGGCGCGCGCAAATCGCACCGGATCGGTGGTCACGTTGTTCTCGATGAACGGACCCGACCCGACGGCGGTCGCGTTGCCGCCGGGAATG
>JACQAE010000217.1 GCA_016195095.1 Pseudomonadota bacterium | reverse complement strand
ATTGCCGAGATCATCACCAATCTCGAGAAGACCGAAGGAGTGCGCCGCGTCAACGCGGTGATCGGGCGCCTTTGGCCGACCCTCGCCGAGTTCAAACTGGCCTGGCCGGCGGTGCTGCGCGGCACCGCACTCGGCTCGATCCTCGGCGTGCTGCCGGGCGGCGGCGCGACGCTGAGCGCGTTCGCCTCCTATGCGTTCGAGAAGAAGCTCGCGCGCGATCCCACGCGCTTCGGCCGCGGCGCCGTCGAGGGCGTCGCCGGCCCGGAATCGGCCAACAATGCCGGCGCGCAGACCTCGTTCATTCCGATGCTCACGCTCGGCCTGCCGGGCAACGCCGTGATGGCGCTGATGATCGGCGCGCTCACCATCCACGGCATCCAGCCGGGGCCGCAGGTGATGAGCGAGCGCCCCACCCTGTTCTGGGGCATGGTCGCCAGCATGTGGATCGGCAACCTGATGCTGGTGATCATCAACCTGCCGCTGATCGGCATCTGGGTGCAGATCCTCAAGGTGCCGTATCGCGTGCTCTACCTGGCGATCCTGCTGTTCTGCGCCATTGGCACCTACACGATCGGCAACAACACGCTCGACGTGATCATCACCGCGCTGTTCGGAATTCTGGGCTATGTGCTCATTCGGCTCGAATGCGAGCCGGCGCCGATGCTGCTGGGCTTCGTCCTCGGACCGCTCATGGAGGAGAACCTGCGCCGCGCGCTACGCATTTCCGGCGGCGACGCGATGATTTTCGTCGAACGCCCGATCAGCCTGGGGCTGCTGGCGGCCGCGGCCATTCTGCTGTTGATCGTCGCGCTACCCGCGATCCGCTCCAAGCGCGCGCAGGCGTTCCAGGAGGATTAGGGCATTTTCCGGCGACGTGGGAACCGGTTCGCCGGAAAATGCTTTAGCCGCGCCGTTCCGCGGTCCAATATCCCGAACACTCGTTGGAGCTCGATTTCCAGCGCCCGGACCCGGTATCGCGCGACAGCCGGCCGTGACCGGAAGCGCCCTGGCCGCCGCGCTTCACGCTCACGTGCACCGAGCCGCCGCGTCCGACGCGGCCGGAAATGTTAAACGCGGTGTCGGCGCCCGGCCCGTGGCCGACGATGCCGCGCGCGATCCTGACCGGATAGCGATAGGCGCGGTCGCAGGTACCGCGTTCGGTGACGATGACGACGCTCCACACGCCGTCGTAACGCGATTGCGCTTGCGCGGACACGCCGCCGGCGAACGCCAACATCGATATCGCCATGAGACCGAGAACCGCCGTGCGAACCGCTCGCGTCATGACCTGCTTACTCCTGTGCAACAACGCCCCTGTCACTGGGCCGCCGCCTTGGGCGACGGCTGCGCCGGCGGAACGGCAAGGAACGGCGCTGGGCCGTTGGCCTCGCGCAGTCCGCGCTCAAACAAGCTTTTCATGAAATCCGGGTCGATGACGCCGCGGCTGACTGCGTTGAAATCGGCGTCCACGACGGCGAGCTTGAAATCGATATTGTTGCGCTTGGCCGCCGCGCGCGCGGCGATGACTTCCAGGCGCGCGGCGGTCTTGACCGTCATGGCGATGCCGAGGCCGAGCACGGAGAGAAGCGACGGGTCCTTGTCGGGCGGCGAGAACTCGGGCGTGATCTTGTTGTTCACGATGAGGTAGAGTTGGCGCATTGGGATGGGCTGGCTATTGGTGCCGGCGAGCCAGGAATCGGGCCCAACATAGAACTGGCCGCCCATGCCGCCATCCGCGTGCATTTCGCGAAAGCGCTTGCCATTGGCCTCGACGTCGAAAAAGACCGGCGGGAACAGTCCCGGGATGCTCGATGACGCCAACAGCACGTCGCGAAACAGCTTGAGCGCCTTGTCGCCGCCATGCGCGGCGATGGCGCCCATGTCCCAGGCGACCGCGCGTTCGGCGTCGAGATTGGTGGTGACGACGAACAGCCTGCGGCCGCGATTGTGCTCGGCGGCGACATCGGCGAGGAATTTCGGCGTGATGCGCTTGCCGATCGTGTCCTTGAGCGGCCAAGTGTCGAGCAGGCTTGTCGGCGTCGTCGCCGCCTCAAATATATCGCTGGCCAGAACGGCGGTGAACGCCTCGCGCAATTGCGCATCGTAGGCGGGACCGACAAAGGCATAGGGCGCGATGAGCGCGCCGCCGCTGACGCCGGTGACGACGCCAAATTGCGGCCGCTTGCCGGCTTGCGTGAGTCCGATCAGGAGGCCCGCGCCAAACGCGCCGCCGGCGCCGCCGGCCGACAGCGCCAGCCAGGGCGCGTCATTCTTCGGCAATGCGCGCAAGAGGTCGGCTTCCGAATCGGCAAAGAAGCGCGCGTCCGGAATGCCGGGAATGACGGCGGCGCGCAGCTCGGCCTCGGTGAATTCGCGCCCTTGCATTTGCGCCGGCTTCTTGGCCGGCGCTGGCTCGTCCGTCCGCGCCTTCTTGCGGCTCTGCGCGGAGAATGCGTCATGTCCGGCCGGCCGCGCGGCGACGCCGTCATCGCCGCCACGTTCGCGCGCGCGCGCGCCTGGCGCAAGACCCGTCAACGCCAGGGCGCAGACGACGGCCAGCGCCAACGCACGCGCTGTGTGACCGGGTCGGTTGCGGCAGCCGCGAGGGCCCACGGGACGACTCCAGTTGCGACCGGACGATTGCTGCGCCTTCAATAATTGGAGTTTCCCCGAATGGCAACACATGAGGACCCGCTCGCCAGACAATCCAATCGCCGCGCACGCGCCGCTGCGCCGGCGTGACATTTAAGCTACGCAATCGGAGCCGGCAGGGTTTCAACCCGGTCAGCGGCGGTTGTGGCGCCGGGCGAGCGCTTATGGATGCGTGCGTCTTAGCGCCCGCGCCGCAAACGTTCGAGCAGTTCGGGCGTCGGATAGGAATCCGCCGCCAAGCCGAACGCGATCTGCGCCTGCTTGACCGCCGCGCGCGTGCCCGAGCCGACCTTGCCGTCGGCGCCGCCGACGTCATGGCCGCGCCGCATGAGCAGCTTCTGCAGCTCGATCGTCTGCTCGACCGAGAGCTTGGCGATATCGGCGCGGCCGCGCCGGATCGCGGGCGCGCCGCCGATGCGCGTCGCATAATAGGCGGCGGTCGTGGGCGCGGATGCTGGATGGCGATGTCGGCCTCCTGCCAGGCGAGGTTGGCGGGAACGCGCACTTCCTGAAGCCACGGCTCGCCGCGCCGCCAGCCGAGATGGTGGATGTAGTTGGCGGTCGAACCGATGACGTCGGCGGTGCTGCGCAAGAGATTGCGCTTGCCATCGCCGTCGTAATCGACGGCGTGCTTGAAATATTCCGACGGCATCATCTGCGTCTGGCCAAGCTCGCCCGCCCACGAGCCGATCATTTCCTCGGGCGCCAGGTCGCCGCGCTCGATCAGGCGCAGCATGTCGAGGAGCTGGGCACGGAACATGTCGCCGCGGCGGCAGTCATAGGCGAGCGTGGTGAGCGAGCGGATGGTGTGCTCCTTGCCCATGAAGGCGCCGAAATCGCTTTCCAGGCCCCAGAAGGCGGCGATGACCGGCGCGGGAACGCCGTATTGCTTTTCCGCGCGCGCGAAGAGCTGGGCGTGCTTGCCCACCTGCTTGACGCCGTTGGGGATGCGTCCGCCGGCCAGCATCTTGTCGGAAAGGGCGAGGAAGTCCTGCGCGAAAAAGCGCTGCCCGCGATCGATATTGATGACGCGCTGGTCATAGGTCATCAACGGCTGGGCGGCGGCGAGGGCGCGCGGCGCGATGCCGGCCGCGGCGGCGTCGCGGCGCAATTGCGCGAGCCAGGTATCGAAGCTGGCGGTGTTGCGGCAGGGCGCGGGGGCGGCCCATGCGCCACCCGCCGGCAGCGCCAGCGCGATGGCGAGCGCGATGGCGAGCGCGGCGCGCTGGGGCCATGCCTTGCGCGGCCAGGCAGCGTCTTCCAAGCGCACGCCTTCCATGGTTGTGTGCCTCCGCTTGCGTTGCAGGCATAACAGCACGACAAACGCCGGTGCCGTCAAGCCGGCGACGCGGCCTTGCGGCCGCCATTCTCGGGAGTGTGCCGATGCAAGCCGATGGTCCGCTGATCGACATCTACTGCCATATTTTCCCCGACCGCTTCTACCAGGAACTCACGCGCGTCTCGCCCAAATTGGAAAATCTCGGCCGCCGGCTGCGCTCGGTGACGAAGCTCTTCGATCTTGACGAGCGTTTCCGCGAGATGGATCGTTTCGGCGACTACCGCCAGATCATTTCGCTGCCCAACCCGGCGATCGAGGATATCGCGACGCCCGAAATCGGGCTGCGCCTGGCGCGCATCGGCAACGACGCCATGGCCGAACTCGTCGCCAAGCATCCGCGCCGGTTTCCCGCCTTCGTCGCCGCCGTCGCGCTCACCGATGTCGAGGGCTCGATCGCGGAGGCGCGCCGCGCGGTCGGCGAGCTGGGCGCGCGC
>JACQAE010000216.1 GCA_016195095.1 Pseudomonadota bacterium | reverse complement strand
GCGACGCTGCTCGGCGGCGGACAGCCTGTCGCGGCGGCAATGCCGGCTTCGGATTCCAGCGTGAGCCTGCAACTGCGCCTCGACGTACCGGCCAATGCCGGCATCGGCACGCAGACCTTGACGGTCGTGGCGCAAGGCGGGGGAAGCACGATCAGCCTTCCCGTGGCCGTGACCCTGGCCAAGGAATTGCCGGCCAAGCTCAAGCTTGATCCGGCTCTGCCGGCGCTGCGCGGCAGCGCCAAATCGAGTTTCGAATACCAGCTCAGCATCAAGAACGATTCCGGCCGCAACCTCATCGTCAGCCTTGCCGCAACCGCGCCGCGTAATTTCGAGACGTCGTTCACCGAGGCCTATGGCAGCCAGGAAATCTCCTCGGTGCCGGTCGAGGCCGGAAAGAGCAAGGACGTCAAGCTCAAGGTGCGCCCGCCCTCGACTGCGTCCGCCGGCCGTTACCCGGTTTCCGCCAGCGTTACCTCGGAGGACGCCGGCGCCAAGGCCGCGCTTGGCCTTGAAATCGTCGGCGAGCCGCGGTTGCAAATCAGCGGGCGCGACGGCCTTCTCAGCGCGCGCGCGGAGGCCGGCGTGCAAAGCTCCATTCCCGTCGTCATCGCCAATACCGGCAGCGCGCCGGCCGACAATGTCGAGCTTTCGGCGTCGGCACCGTCGGGATGGACCGTCAGCTTCGAGCCCAAGACGATCGACCTGATCGCGCCCGGCAAGGAGCAGGAGGTGCAGGCGCTCATCAAGCCGACCGAGAAGTCGCTCGCCGGCGATTACCAGGCGACGTTGCGCGCGGCGTCGCGCAGCGAGAATGCCGCGACCCAATTCCGCGTCACCGTGACGACGTCGACGCTGTGGGGCATCGCCGGCGCCGGCATTATCGGGGCGGCGCTGCTGCTCCTGGTGGGGGCGGTGGCAAGGTTCGGCCGGCGATGAGCGAGATTGTCATCGCCGCGCGCGGCCTTACCAAGCGCTATGGCAACGTCGCGGTCGTCGATGCCGTCGACTTTGACGTCGCCAAGGGCGAGATTTTCGGGCTGCTCGGCCCCAACGGCGCCGGCAAGACCACGACCATCCTCATGATGCTTGGTCTCACCGAAATTTCGGCGGGGAAGGTGAGCGTGATCGGTCGCGATCCGGCGCGCGAGCCGCTCGCGGTCAAGCGCAGGGTCGGTTATCTTCCCGATTCCGTTGGATTTTACGACAATCTCACGGCCGCGGAAAACCTCTCCTATACGGCGCGGTTGATGGGATTAACGGCGGCGGAGCGGGCCTCGGGCATCGCCGGCGCGCTCGCCCAGGTGCGGCTCGGCGACGTCGCGCATAAACGCGTGGGAACGTTCTCGCGCGGCATGCGCCAGCGCCTGGGGCTTGCCGAAATCCTCATGAAGCATGCTGAAATCGCCATCCTCGACGAGCCGACGTCGGGGCTTGATCCGCAATCGACGGTCGAGTTTCTTGAAATGATCGAGGCGCTCAAGGTGGCCGGTGTCACCGTGATCCTCTCCTCGCATCTGCTCGACCAGGTGCAGCGCGTGTGCGACCGGGTCGCCCTTTTCCAGGACGGGCGCATCGTGCTCATGGGCGCGGTCACCGATCTCGCGCGCCAAGTGCTGGGCGCCGGCTTTGTCGTCGAGGTCGAGGCGGGGGCGCCGGCGGGCGCGGACCTTGAGGCGCGCCTGCGCGCGATCGCCGGCGTGAGTGCGGTGACGCGCGTGGGCCCGGAATATCTGCGCCTGACCGCCGACCGCGACGTGCGCCCGGACGCGGCGCGCGCGGTGGTTGCCGCCGACGGTGCTCTGCGCCGGCTCTCGGTCGATGAGCCAAGCCTCGACGTCATCTACCGCACATTCTTCCAGCGGCAGTCCGGCAACGAGGGAGTGCGTGATGCGGCGTGAAGGATCTCCGTGGCAAGGCCTTGGCACCGTGATGGTCAAGGAGCTGGCCGACCACCTTTCAAGCGCGCGGATGCGCGTGTTGGAGTGGCTCATCGTGCTGACCGCGTTCGCGTCGCTCTATGGCGCGGTCGATCGCCTGCGCGAAACGACGGCGGAGGACCCGTTCCTGCTGCTCAAGCTGTTCACCGTCGACCGCAGTCCGCTGCCGTCCTTCGTCGCCATCCTGGGATTTCTCGTGCCGCTGATGGCGATCGGGCTCGGATTTGACGCCGTCAATGGCGAGCATAACCGGCGCACGCTCTCGCGCATCCTGGCGCAGCCGATCTATCGCGACGCGCTGCTGATGGGAAAATTCCTCGCTGGGCTGATGACGTTGGGCATCAGCCTCCTGTGCCTGTGGTTGCTGGTCGTGGGGCTGAGCCTGTTCTTCCTCGGCGTTCCGCCGGGCGGCGAGGAGATCGCGCGTTCGCTCATCTTTCTCGGCGTGACGCTGGCCTATGCGGGCGTGTGGCTCGCACTCGCCATCCTGCTGTCGATCGTGTTCCGCTCGCCGGCGACGGCGGCGTTGGTGGCGCTCGGCATCTGGCTGTTCCTCTCGGTGTTGTGGCCGATGCTGGCGGGCGCGCTGGCGCAGATCCTGGCGCCGCCCGACCCGCGGCTGGCGCTGCTTGGCCTGCCGAGCGGGCCAACCATCGAAGTGCAGCAATTGCTCGCGCGCATTTCGCCGAATACGCTTTACGGCGAGGTCGTGCTGGCCTTGCTCTCGCCGACGACGCGGGCGCTCGGGCCGATCTATCTTGACCAGTTGCAGGGTGCGGTCGTCGGCGCCGCGCTGCCGCTGCGCGAAAGCCTCATCATCGCCTGGCCGCCGGCCGTCGGGCTTATCGCCGGCACGATCGTGCTGTTCGTCGCGGGCTATGTCGTATTCCAGCGCCAGGAAGTGCGTGCATAGGCGTACCCGGTAGCGAAGATCGCTCCAATCGCCGTTTCCTTCCGCGCGCGGGCGCGGCATAGTCGGTGCGCGGGAATCGGGAACGTCGCCGTGATCAAGATCGCTTCCGCCGTCGACCTCGGCGGCGAGGAATTTCGCGCCAACGCCGTTGCCATGCGCGCGCTGGTCGCCGACCTCAACCGTCGTCGCGCGGAGGCGGCTGCCGGCGGCCCGCCGCGCGCGCGCGAGCGCCACATCGCGCGCGGTAAACTGTTGCCGCGCGAGCGCGTGCTGACGCTCATCGACCAGGGCTCGCCATTCCTGGAGCTTTCCGCGCTCGCCGCCAATGGCATGTACGAGGGCGACGTACACGCCGCCGGCCTCATCACCGGCATCGGCCGCGTCGAGGGCTGCGAATGCGTGATCCTCGCCAATGACGCCACGATCAAGGGCGGCACCTACTATCCGATGACGGTCAAAAAACACATTCGCGCCCAGGAGATCGCGCGCGATAACCGACTGCCCTGCATCTACCTGGTCGATTCCGGCGGCGCCAACCTGCCGCACCAGACCGAGGTGTTTCCCGATCGCGCGCATTTCGGCCGCATCTTTTACAACCAGGCGACGCTGTCGGCGCAAGGCATCGCGCAGATCGCCTGCGTGATGGGCTCGTGCACCGCCGGCGGCGCCTACGTGCCGGCGATGTCGGACGAGAGCATCATCGTGCGCGGCCAGGGCACGATATTCCTTGGCGGACCGCCGCTGGTGAAGGCCGCGACCGGCGAAATCGTTTCGGCCGAGGATCTCGGCGGCGCCGACGTGCATGCGCGAAAATCCGGCGTTGCCGACCACTACGCCATCGACGATCATCACGCGCTCGCGCTCTGCCGGCGCATCGTCGCCAATCTCAATACCACCAAGCGGGTCGATATCGCGCTCGCCGAGCCGCGCGAGCCCGCGCATGCGGTCGAGGAGCTTGACGGCGTCGTGCCCGCCGATTTGCGCCGGCAATACGACGTGCGCGAGGTCATCGCACGGCTCGTCGACGGCTCGGAATTCGATGAGTTCAAGCGCCTCTACGGTGCGACGCTCGTGACCGGTTGGGCCCGCATCCACGGAATGCCGGTCGGCATTCTCGGCAATAACGGCATTCTCTTTTCCGAGAGCGCGCTCAAAGGCGCGCATTTCATCGAGCTTGCCTGCCAGCGCCGCATTCCGCTCCTGTTCCTGCAAAACATCACCGGCTTCATGGTCGGCCGCGAGGCCGAGGAGCGCGGCATCGCCAAGGATGGCGCCAAGATGGTGACCGCGGTCGCCTGCGCGCAGGTGCCCAAAATCACCGTCATTATCGGCGGCTCCTACGGCGCCGGCAATTACGGAATGTGCGGGCGCGCCTACGACCCGCGCTTCGTGTTCATGTGGCCAAACGCGCGCATTTCGGTCATGGGCGGCGAGCAGGCGGCGTCGGTGCTGGCGAGCGTGCGGCGCGACAATCTTGCCGCCGATGGCAAGGCTTGGAGCGCCGCGGACGAGGACGCCTTCAAGGCGCCGATCCGCGCGCAATACGAGGCCGAGGGCAATCCCTATTACGCGACGGCGCGGCTATGGGACGACGGCATCATCGCGCCCGCCGAGACGCGGCGGGTGCTGGCGCTCGCCTATGCCGCGACCCTCAACGCGCCAATCGCGCCGACGCGGTTCGGCGTCTGGCGCATGTAGCGCGGAATTCTTGCGATCATGGCGCCTAAGCGCGCAGGATCTTGTCCGAAAAGCGGTCCCCACTTTTCGGG
>JACQAE010000215.1 GCA_016195095.1 Pseudomonadota bacterium | reverse complement strand
GGCGGCATGGGCGGGGCGCAGCCGCTGGCGGCCACCATGGCGGGAGCCTCCATTCTCGCGGTCGAATGCCAGCCGAGCCGCATCGAATTCCGCAAGCGCACCGGCTATCTCGACCAGTCGACCACGAGTCTCGACGAGGCATTGGCCATGATCGCGCGCGCCAATCGCGCACGCACGCCGATTTCGGTTGGGCTCCTCGGCAATGCCGCCGAAGTCTTTCGGGAGATTCTTGCCCGCGGCGTCGTGCCGGACGTGGTCACCGATCAGACTTCGGCGCATGACCCAATGCACGGCTACTTGCCGATCGGATGGACGCTCGAGGAGTGGAGCGACCGCCAGGAGCGCGATCCCACGGCCACCGCGGACGCCGCCAAATCCGCCATGGCGGTGCAGGTCGAGGCCATTCTCCGCTTCAAGGACAAGGGCGCGATCGCCCTCGACTACGGCAACAATATCCGCGCCATGGCGCTGGAAAAGGGCGTCAAGAACGCGTTCGCCTATCCGGGCTTTGTCGAAGCCTATGTGCGGCCATTATTCTGCGTCGGCAAGGGGCCGTTTCGCTGGGCGGCGCTCTCGGGCGACCCGGAGGACATCTATCGCACCGATGAGGTCGTGCGCGAGCTCATTGCCGACGATCCGCTGCTGCACAATTGGCTCGAGAAGGCGCGCGCCAATATTCGTTTCCAGGGACTGCCGGCGCGTATCTGCTGGCTCGGTCTCGGGCAGCGCGACCGCGTCGGCCTCGCGTTCAACGAAATGGTCGCGCGCGGCGTGCTCAAGGCGCCGATCGTGATTGGGCGCGATCACATGGATTCGGGCTCCGTCGCTTCACCGATGCGCGAGACGGAGGGCATGCTGGACGGGTCGGACGCGATTTCGGACTGGCCGATACTCAACGCGCTCCTCAATTCCGCTTGCGGGGCGACCTGGGTATCATTTCATCATGGCGGCGGCGTCGGCATAGGATATTCGCAGCACGCCGGCATCGCATTGGTGGCGGACGGCTCGGCGGCGGCGGCCGAAAAAATCGGACGGGTGCTGTGGAACGATCCGGCGACGGGTGTAATGCGCCATGCCGACGCCGGCTACGAAGCGTCCATCGAATGCGCGCGACGCCACGGCCTCGATTTGCCCTCGATGCGCCAAACCGAACGCGCGGGTTGACGCGCCACGCAAAGCGGCGGCTTGGCGAGACGCGATATCCTGCATCAGATCCCTTGTCACCCCATTCCTTCGTCAATGCCACCGCGCAATAAGAATGCACGCTTTGCACCGACAAGCGATTTGGCGACCCGCTCGGCAGTGCGCTCGATATGCGCGCTGTTCAATCGGATGGCGCGCGCGACGTCATGCGCCAGCGCCGCGCCCATGATTTGCTCGTGTTCCGCAATGTCGTTGCGCACTGGACTTTTCGAGATGATCGATAGCGCGACATAGCGCTCCGCCTGGGCAAACAGGCTTTCACGGATCGCCTTGAGTTTGGGCGAGCCGCAGGCGGCGACGAGCGCCGCGTGGAAGTTTCGGTGCTCGCGAAACCAGGCCGGATCAACGGTATCGCCGGCGCTGCGCTTGGTCTTTCTTTGGTGCGTGAGCCGGTGAAAGGCGCCAAGGAGATCGGCCTCCCATTCGACGCCGCCATTCGCAATCGACCAGCGCAGCGCGATCGCCTCGATCTCGCCGCGCGTCTTCGTCAAGTCGACCAGGTTGTCATGCGAAACGGGCGACACGCGAAACCCCTTGTGCGCTTCGAGCGTCACCAACCCTTCGGCTTCGAGCCGCATCAACGCTTCGCGGATCGGGCTGCCGCCGACGCCATAGCGCAGGCGCAAGGCCTCGACACGAAGCCTTGCGTTCGGGGTCAGCCGGCAGGCGACGATATCGGCGCGGATTTGCCGTAAGACCGTCGCGTTGATCGTGGGCTCGATCGGATGTTCGTGCTGCTCAACGGACGTCATGGCGGCGCCATTGTACCCATTCCGACCCGTCGTCGCGCGGCCACGGTATCGGTCTTGCACTCGCAGCGATCCAGGATTGGATCGCCAGACCATAATCAATTGGATTTTCGAAAGATAGCGCGTGTGCGAACCCGGCGCCCGGGTCGCGGGCGGCGCCTCGCGGACATGCAAAGCGTTACGATCGTTGACCGTCGACCGTACCGGTCGAACAGGCCGCAGGATCCAAATGTTTGATAAAATCCAATATTTTCGAAAATATGTTGACACATGGAAATTGTGGATGCGATGTTTTTCCCCTGGCATGACCAGACGTTGCCGTGGAAACCGGCGAATGTCAGCGCGTAGGGCGCGCCGTGCGATGGTGACGCTTCGGTGCGCATGAAAGGTTTTCGTGAATGCGCCGTGTTCGGCTTGGCCGCGCGTGACAATGGATAGCGGCGTATTTCCATCGATCACCGGCCTTCCGGTCGCGATCGTCGGGGCCGGCCCGGTCGGGCTCACAACCGCGCTGGCGCTCGCCTACTATCAAATTCCCTTCATCCTATTCGAAGCCGACGCCGCCCTATCGACCGAGACCAAGGCCGGCACGACACTGACGCGCACGCTTGAGATCTGGCAACGCTTTGGGGCGGCGAGCGAAATTCTCAAAAAAGCCGTGCGCGTCGACGAAATCGGCGAAATCGAGCGGGCGACCAATCGCAAGCGCAACGCGGTCAAACTCTATTTGCTGCACGACGAGACGCGGTTCCCGTTCGTGATCAATTTGCCGCAACACGACATGGAACCCGCGCTGGGCGCGTGCCTCGCCGCCGCCGATTTTGGCAAGATCCTTTACCAGCATCGATTGATCTCCTTTACGCAGCTTTCCGACCGCGTGAAGCTCGATATAGAAACTCCGGACGGCCGCAGGGCGTTCGAGGCCTGCTATCTCCTCGCCTGCGACGGCGGGCGCAGCACGGTGCGCGAGCAGCTAGGCGTGCCGGTGGAAGGCCGATCGCTGCCCGAGCGATTCTCGCTCGTCGATCTCAAGGTCGATCTCGATATCGAGAACCCGCGCGACTATCCCTACCTCGCGTATTTCAGCGACGCCCGGGAATGGATGATCCTGGTGCGCCAGCCCGAGTGCTGGCGGTTCCTTTATCCGGTGTTCGAGGGTCAGCGCGAGTATACGATCGGCGAATTGCGCGCGAAGGCCGTGCATTTCATCGGCGATGTCAAGAACGTCGAGGTTCTCGGCGCCAATCTTTTCAAGATTCATCATCGTGTCGCCAGTAAATGGCGGCACGGCCGCGTCATTCTCATGGGCGATGCTGCGCATCTCATCACCCCGATGTGGGCGTTGGGCCTGAACACGGGGATTCTCGACGCCAACAGCCTTGCCTGGCGCCTAGCATGGGTCATCCGTGGATGGGCCGGCGACACCTTGCTCGACAGCTACGAGCGCGAGCAGAAGCCGGTCGCTGAAAGAGGCTCGGGCGAAATGGCCGAAGCCGCCAGGGCCTACATGTCAACCCGTGTCGCCGACGTGCAGGCGATGTCGGATCACGCCTGGGGCAATGCCTATACGCGCTCATTGCTGGGCGTACGGCTCGGCCTCGACGGCTCCGGAGACTGGTCGATGGCGAAACCGTTCGCCGAACCGCCGGCGGTCGTGGTTGGCGACCGCGCGCCCGATGGCCTTGTGCACGATGCCAATGGGCAACAAGTGCGGCTGCACGATCTTTTCGGGCGCGCGTTCGTCGCGCTGTATTTCGCCGATACGCGGCGGCGCCCCGGCGTTCCACGCAATGACACGCCCTGGCTCAAACATTATGCGGTTTCACGCTGGGACGCGCCGCGCGATAGCGATATTCGCGATCGTGCGCTGCTCGATTGCGGAGACCGGGTCACCCAGCGCTATGGGTGCGCGCCCGATACGATGGTTCTTGTGCGACCTGATGATCACGTCGCTGCGATCGCGCCGTTGGCGCCCGGCGTCGCGCAGGCGGCGTATGCCGTGGCGCTTGCGGCCACGCATCGGCAGGCGGTGCCGGAATGACGATAACGGTCTCATACCGGCTTGCGGAAGCGGTGATTCTCGTCACTGGGGCGGGCAGCGGCATTGGCGCGGCGTTGGCGCGGCACTGTGCGCTCGCGGGCGCCACTGTCGTTGCGGTTGACCGACGCCATGACGTCCTGCTGGACGGTCTTGACGGCGCGACGCGCGGGCGGATCGACGCGCGCGACGTCGATGTCGCCGACGCGGCCGCCGTCGCCGGCTTAATCCAGGACGTTGATCGGCGCTATCCACGGCTTGATGCGGCAGTGCTCGGCGCCGCCATCCAGATTCGCGCTCACATCGACCAGATGAGCGCCGCGCAATGGCGCGAGGTCATCGACGTCAATCTCAACGGCGTATTCTATTGTCTGCAAGGCATAATTCCGCTGTTCAAGGCGCGAAAGTCCGGCGCGATCGTCGCGTTCACGTCGGGTCTGGCGCTGAATGGCTGGCCGGGTGCCAGCGCCTATGCCGCGAGCAAGGCGGCGCTGATTGGCATGATAAAGTCGGCAGCTTACGAGCTTAAGGAATTCAACGTACGCGCCAACGTTCTCTCGCCCGGCGTGCGCGCGACGCCACTATTTTTGGACGTAAGCAGCGAGGAGGAGCGGAAATTCTATCGTGCCTCGATCGGGATCGGCGAGCCTGAAGGCGTCGTTCCAACTCTATTATATTTGATTTCCGAAGCCTCATCCAACCTCACCGGTGTCGTTATCGAACATCGGATTTCGCTGGCGGGAATGGTGGCGGGGCGGTCGGGATCGTGATGCAGTTCTCGGGGATCGAACGGCAACGGCAAAACCGAAAGGACGTTCAGATGCGCAGGACAATCTCGGCAATTCTCTGCTCTGCCTCGCTGCTGCTGGGTGGAGGCGTTACCGGCGTTGCGCTGGCCCAGGCACCGGCCGCGAAGAAGATGACCGACATCACCTTTTCGCTCGATTTCATCGTGCTCGGACGCCATGCGCCGTTTTACGTCGCGATCGATAAGGGCTTCTTTCGCGAAGAAGGCATCAACGTCAATATCATTCCCGCCAAGGGAACCGCGCAGGGGATACAAAACGTCGAAAGCGGAATTGCACAAATCGGGTTCATCGACGTGGCGAGTCTGGTGGTCGCGCGCGCCCAGGGGGCGACCGTCAAGGTCGTTTCGGTGATCTATCAAAAAGCGCCGTATTGCTTCTTCTCGCTCGATCCCGGATCCAACGTGCGATCGCTCAAGGACTTCGAGGGGCTGACGGTCGGTTCGCACGCCGGCAGCTATATCTCCAACATCGCCAAGGCGATGATGCGCAAGAACGGCCTCGACCCCAACAAGCTCACCGTGGAAAGCATCGAGCCGTCGGCGCGAATCGCGATGCTGGCGACGCGCAAGGTTCCGGCAATCGATTTCTTTGTCATCACCAAGCCGGCGATGGAGCGCGCCGTCAAGGACGCCAGGGTGGTGACGTTCCTCTTTGCCGACCATGGTCTTGACCTTTACTCCAATGGCATCGGCGCCAAGGAATCCTTTCTCAAGGAGAATCCCGACGTGATGAAGGGTTTCGTGCAGGCCGCATTGAAGGGGTATCAATATTCCTTCAAACATCCGCGCGAGGCGGCTGAAATTATTCAGAAGCACGCCAAGGCCCTGAACAACGATATCACCGTCGACGAGCTCAAGATCGTCGAAGACCTTGCGGTGACGCCGGATGTGCGCAAGAGCGGCATCGGTTCGTTCACCGCCGCGCGCATGAAATCGTCGGTCGATTGGATGGTGGAAAACGGCGGCTTCGCCAAGGAAAAGGCGCCGAAGGTGGAGGACATCTACGCGACCGGCTTCTTGCCGCAGAATCCGATCCTTCCCTGACACGAGGGAAGTCCGAGGACGTTGATCGATCGTGAACGCGAGCCATGAAACGGACCTGAAGGGCGGCCGATCCGCCGCGCCGCCGCCCTTCGGGCGCCTCGTCAACGTGGCGAAGACATTCCAGTCCGCAGGCCAGTCGGTTCCGGCGGTGAAGGATATTTCATTCGAATTCCGCAAGGGCGACCTTGTTTCCCTGCTCGGCACAAGCGGGTGCGGCAAGACCACCGTGCTCAAGATGCTGGGCGGTCTGATCCACACCAGCGGCGGGCGTATCGAACTCGACGGAAATGCGATCACAGGCCCCTATCCCGGCGTTGGCGTCGTATTCCAGGCACCGACGCTGATGCCGTGGCGCAGCGTTCTTGGCAATGTGCTGTTTCCCCTCGAGGTGCTCGGCCGCAATGGTGCGGCGGCCAAAACGCGCGCGCGCGACATTCTCAAGCTGGTCGGCCTCGCTGGATTCGGACAGGCCTATCCGCGGCAGCTCTCCGGCGGCATGCAGCAGCGCGTCGCGTTGTGTCGTGCCATTATTCACGAACCGTCCATCCTGTTGATGGACGAGCCATTCGGCGCGCTCGACGAATTGACTAGGTTGGAAATGAACGATCTCCTCCTGGATATTCGACGCGTCACCGGCGCGACGGTGGTGTTCGTGACCCACAGCATATCGGAGGCAATCTATCTTTCGGATCGGGTGCTGGTATTTTCGAAGCGCCCGGCGGTCATTGCCCTCGAGCTCGCCGTCGATTTTCCCTATCCGCGCTCGTCGCGCACGCGGTTCCTAAATAGGTTTACCGAACTCGAAGAGCAGGCCAGCATCGCGTTGGGGGTTGTAAAATAGTGGGCCAGAACCTTCTGCGTGTCGTCTATCCGTTGGCCGGCGCGGCAATCATCGTGATTGTCTGGGATCTCTACGTGGTGGTCGCGCGGGTTCCGCTGGTCGTGTTTCCGCGTCCGCTGCAGGTCGCGCAAGCATTGGTAAGCTATTCCGCGATCCTGGGCAGCGAAGCCTGGGTGACCGCGCTTGAGTGCATTTATGGATTTTTGCTCTCAATGGCGATCGGCATTCCGATCGCGGTCGTCATGACTTATTCGCGTATCGTCAACCTGATGTTTTATCCCTTGCTGGTGGCAAGCCAGTCGATTCCGAAAGTGGCCATCGCGCCGATTCTACTGGTGTGGTTTGGCACCGGAATGCAATCCAAGCTGGCCATGGCTTTCGTCATCGCGTTTTTTCCCGTGGTCGTCGATACCGCGACCGGGCTTCGCTCCACGTCGCCCGAACTGCTCGAATTGGCGCGATCGCTGCAGTGCTCGCGGCTGCAAACGTTCTTCAAGATCCAGCTGCCATCGGCGCTACCGTCGATATTCTCCGGCGCGAAGATCGCCGTCACGTTGGCCGTGATTGGGGCGGTGATCGGGGAGTTCATCGGGTCAAACGAGGGCCTGGGCAACCTGCTACTGACGGCGAATTCGCAACTCAATTCTCCGTTGGTCTGGGCATCGCTGGTCGTCCTCAGCGTGCTTGGCATGATGCTTTATGGTGTCGTTGTTGTGGCGGAAAAAATATTCATGCCATGGGCCGCCTTCGACACAGGTGGACATTGAGAAACGGCTTCGGGTTGGGATGAATTGAAAGCAAATCGCGTTGATTTTCGAATGATCTTATTCGAAAGCCGGTCGCCACGTATCGCAATCGCGCGCTAGGCCGACCAGGCGTAGGCGACCTTGTCGAGAACGCGTGACCCAAAACGCTCCGAGGAGCGCGCGACCGCGCGTCCGCCGAGAGCGCGGTAAAATTCAATCGCCGGATCGTTTTCCGACAGCGCCCAGATGACGAGGCTCTTCAATCCGGTCTGTGCCAGGTCGCGCCGCGCCGCCGCAAACAAACGGCGTCCGTAACCCAAGCCCTGAAACTCGGGCCGCAGGTAGATCTCGTAAATCTCGCCGTCATAATGCAGGCTACGGGCGCGGTTGCGACCGTAATTGGCGTAGCCTGCGAGCTGGTCGCCGAAAACCAGGACCGAAATGCGGCTGCCTTTTCGAATTGCGCTTTCCCACCAGGCCACGCCGCGCCGATTGATCAATTTCGCGAGTTCAGCCCCTGGGATGATGCCCCGATAGGCGGAAAGCCATGCCGCGTCATGTGTATCCGCGACGGCCGCCGCGTCATGCGCCTTGGCCCGGCGGACCTCTATCAGGATCGTGCTCATGGGATGAATTCAACCAAGCCAGCGACCTGGCATCAAGTCCTGATTTTAACGTTCGGTTAACGGTGTGGATTTTGGGTGACAGAGCCCCCCAAAAGGTCGAAACAGGCGGAGCGGCCACGCTTGAGGCGTTTTCCCAACGAACCGGTCGGCGCCGCTTATGCCATTGGCGGCTATTGGCGCGGCAAATCGCGGCCACTTGCGCCGGTCGTTTCCCTAGACCTGCTCGGGTTCGCGCGTGCGCTCGGCCTTCTTTCGCTCGTTGGGATCAAGAAGTTTCTTGCGTAGCCGGATGGATTTGGGCGTGACCTCGACCAATTCGTCGTCTTGGATATAGGCGAGCGCCTTCTCCAGGGTCATGCGGATCGGGGGTGTGAGGCGCACCGCCTCGTCTTTGCTGTGGGTACGGATATTGGTGAGCTTCTTGCCTTTGAGCACATTGACGTCGAGATCGTTGCCGCGCGTATGCTCGCCGACGATCATGCCGCGATAGACCTTCCAGCCGGGCTCGATCATCATCGGCCCGCGATCCTCCAGGTTCCATAATGCGTAGGCGACGGTCTCGCCAGCGTCGGTAGAGATCAGCACGCCATTGCGCCGCCCCTGAACCTCGCCCTTGAATGGCGCGTATTTGTGGAACAGCCGGTTCATAATGGCGGTACCGCGGCTATCGGTGAGCAGTTCGCCCTGGTAGCCGATGAGGCCGCGCGTCGGGGCGTAAAATACGAGTCTCACGCGGTTGCCTCCGGATGGGCGCATTTCGATCATTTCACCCCGGCGTTCGGCCATTTTTTTCACCACGACGCCGGAATGTTCCTCGTCAACGTCGATGACCACCTCCTCAATCGGCTCAAGCAGTTCCTCGGTCGCTGGATCGCGGGTAAAAAGCACCTTTGGGCGCGAGACGGAGAGTTCGAAACCTTCGCGGCGCATCGTCTCAATGAGGATGCCGAGCTGTAATTCGCCGCGGCCGGCGACTTCAACGGAATCGCGTTCGGATGATTCAGAGACGCGCAACGCCACGTTACCCTCGGCCTCGCGGAACAGTCGGTCACGGATCATGCGACCCGTTACCTTGTCGCCCTCGGTACCGGCTAAGGGCGAATCATTAACGCGGAACGTCATGGCCAGCGTTGGCGGATCGATCGGTTGCGCCACGATCGGTACGTCGACCTCGGGCGCGCAGATCGTGTGCGAAACCGTCGCCTGCGGCAGGCCGGCGACGGCGACAATGTCGCCCGCCTCGGCCTCGTCAACCGCCGTGCGTTCAAGCCCGCGGAACGCCAGTACTTTCGTAATTCGCCCGAGTTCAATGACCGTACCGTTGCGGTCCAGCACCTTGGCCGGCTGGTTGGGTCGCACGCGCCCCGACGTTATGCGTCCGGTAACCAGGCGTCCGAGATATGGATTGGCTTCCAGGATAGTTCCAATGAGGCGGAACGGCCCGGCCTCCACCGCGGGAGCCCCGACATGCCGGATGATGAGGTCGAACAGCGCCGCCATGCCCTGGTCCTTGGGACCGTCGGCGCTGGCCGCCATCCAACCCTCCTTGGCCGAACCGTAGAGCACGGGAAAGTCGAGCTGCTCCTCGCTGGCATCGAGGGCCGCGAATAGGTCAAAGACCTCGCTGGCAACCGACCCCGGGCGCGCATCGGCGCGGTCGACCTTATTAATGGCGACAATGGGTTTGAGGCCAACCTTGAGCGCTTTTGACACCACGAATTTGGTTTGCGGCAGCGGCCCTTCCGCCGCATCCACCAGCACGATTGCGCCATCGACCATGTTGAGAATGCGCTCGACTTCGCCGCCGAAATCGGCGTGTCCGGGCGTGTCGACGATATTGATTCGTGTGTCCTTCCAATGGATTGACGTGACCTTGGCCAAAATGGTGATGCCGCGCTCGCGCTCGAGGTCATTGGAATCCATTGCCCGTTCTGCGACCCGCTGGTTTTCGCGGAAGGCGCCCGACTGTTGCAGCAATCGGTCGACCAGGGTGGTTTTGCCATGATCGACGTGAGCGATAATGGCGACGTTGCGCAGTTTCATGACATTTCCAGAAACGGGGGTTGCGACTCTTCGTCCATGCCCGGCGCAAAATGACGACCGGGGTCGGGGCCTGGCTGCATCGTTGTCGTCAATGCGGTCCGGCAGCGTGTGCTGGCGCTCGTCGGCGTCCCGCGCAAGCATTCGCGGGATCGGTCGTGCCACGGTCAAATCCGGTACTTGTGGCGGCGCGGCAGTTATCGACGGCCGATGGCGGATTTGCGGCGGACTATAGTCAAGCGCGGCGGTGACGCAATGGTTATGGGGTGAGAAATCAGCTCGGTTAGGACCCGAAGGCCCCAATTCTTAATCGCCGCCATGATTCGCATGCCAATGTCCGGCCAGATACGCGGGTCTCGCGTGACGCGAATCGGTCGCGATGCTAATTCGCCGGACTCGATTGGAGTCACCCGATGCAAAAGGCGATGGCGCGGTGCGTATCAAGGGGCGTGGTTGTGGCAGGGCTCGTGCTGGCGACAACTTTGTTACCAGCCGCAGCGCGGGCGGCGACCTGTCAGTCCGGCAATTTTGGCGATTGGCTTGCCGCGTTCAAACGCGAGGCCGCCGCCAAGGGTCTTTCACGTTCGCTCGGCGCACTTGACGGCCTGACCTACAGTTCCCAGGTCGTTGCGCTCGACCGCCGCCAGGGCGTCTTTCGCAAGAGCTTTGAGGAATTCGGAATTCCGCGCGTCAACCAGCGCCTCGCCAAGGCGCGGCAAAAGATGCAGCAGCACGCCGCCACGCTTTCACGCATCGAGCGGCAGTTCGGTGTCCCCGGTAGCGTCGTTATTGCGATCTGGGGGCTGGAAACCGATTTTGGCGTCAATATGGGCAAGCAACCGGCGCTGCGCGCGCTGGCGACGCTTGCCTATGATTGCCGACGGACCGCGATGTTCCAGGCCGTACTCCTCGACGCCCTGCGCATCGTCGAGCGCGGCGACCTTACGCCGGCGCAAATGCGCGGCGCCTGGGCTGGAGAGCTCGGGCAGACGCAATTTCTGCCTTCCTCCTACATGAAGTTTGCCATCGATTTTGACGGCGATGGACGGCGCGACCTCATTCGCAGCGTGCCCGACGTGCTTGCTTCCACCGCCAATTACCTGCGCGGTTATGGCTGGACGCGCGGGCAGGGGTGGGACGAGGGTTCGGCGAATTTCGAGGCGCTCAAACAGTGGAACCGCAGCAGCGTCTACCAAAAAACGATCGCTTACTTCGCCAAAAGTCTGGCGGCGAGGTAATTACGCGACCGTTGGCTGCGCGCGTTCGCCCTCGGGTCGCGCCAGGCTCACCAGCGGGGGCGGCCCGACGATACGCGGGGTCAGCAGCGCGCGCCGTTCCAGGATTGCAAACCGCGCCTGTTCGATCGCCAGCGAGAACGACATCATGGCCAACTCGTCGATCTGCTCGCGTTCGACCTCCTGAATGACCGCCGAGAGAATATTGTCGGCGTCGTTCTGCAACTGGTCGAGCATCTCCATGGAATCGGCGTGGCGCGCCTTTTTCACCACCTGCAACAGTCGGTGCAGCATGCGCAGCCGGCGCGAGCTCTTGTCGGCGCGGAAATAGCCGGCGACACCGGCAAGCGCGGAACCGACGAACGGAATAATCAGCAGGCCATAAAAAATCTGGTCGCCGAACTTCTCGAAGAACGTCTTCTGGCTGTCGCTGAGATAGGCGTCGGTCCCAGGATGCACGAGAACGGTCGAATCCTTGTCGGTCGAGGGCGACTCCATTTTCACCAGCCCCGGCATCGTGTGCGAAAGCGTCTGTCGCGACGCGTAGAGCAGCTTGGAAAACGCGGCCATCTTATTGTCGCTCAAGGTTTTGCTGGCGACCACATATTGCGGGAATTGCAGCGTCGTGAGTTGCTCGCCCGGGCTTGCCGGAGAACCGCTGAATGTGCCCGCGCTGATCTCGACGGAATTGTAGGCCGGCACGCGCGCGGCGATCGCCTCGGCGTGATCGATCGCGATGAAAGAGGGGCCTTTCTTTCCATTGGAGGCGGCGGTGACGGCGGTGGCAAGGCCTTGGCCTGTCGCCGGGCCGCTGACCAAAAGCGCGTCGATGACGTTCTCGCGAATGGCGACGGCGATATTGTCCGGTTCGATGACAACCGTCTGAACTTTCTCGAGCGGTACCTTGTAGTGATCGAGTACGATCTTGAGCAACTCACGCGTCGCCTCGCTGCGCGCGACAAGGCCGACGCGGGTACCAGCGAGGTCGGCGACGGTTTCGATCTTCGGCCGCTTGCCCTTCTTGGCGTCGCGCGCGCTCGGAGCGGGCACCATCAGCACCATTACGTTCTGGCGTAGGATGGCGACGGCGGGCCAGTCCGCGGACATGTTCGGGCTGCTGGCCACGACGGCAAGGTCGAATTCCGGCGTTTCGGCCTCCTCGTCGATGCGGACGGGTCCCTCCGATATCACTGGCACAAGGCGGAAGGGCGCGCGTTCTTCGGCGAATTTCTCGGCCAGCGCCGCGACCAACTTGACGTCTTCACCGTCCTTGGGTCCGACCGCGATTTTGAGCGTCGTTGGCGCGGTGGTGAAATAGATCGTCATGCCGATCAGGCCGATCAGCAATAGCGTGCCGCAGGTCACAACGAGGCCGGTATGCCGCAGGAAAATATTGATGCGGCGATTCATCATCTGTTCGAGCGAATCCAAATCGAGATTGAGCGCGCCCGGATGCCCGCCGCGCCCACTCGCCCGCGTCCCATTGCGGCGCGGTTTGTCGTCGTTCTGCCTCGTGTTCATTACGTCGCGCCAAGCACGGCCTCGTTGGCCGGTTTGGTCCCTATCTATTCGTGCTGATGCATTGAACAGGGTACCATGTTTCCATTGCCCCGTTCCATTAGCCGATATTCGCCGGCCGCGGCAATTCTGGCGCCAGCGTTAACCACCCCGGCAATGTCACGCCGCGGTTGGTCACGCCGCCTCAAGCATTGGCTGGGCGGCTCAAAGGGCCGACGCGCGCGCCGGCGGGCAATGCGTTGCTGACCATCAGCATTTCCCCGATCGTCTCCGAGGTCACGAGCCCAACAAGGCGCTCGCTCGCGTCAACGACGCCAACGGCGGCTGCTGATTTCTCCCGCAGAATGCGAAACGCCTCATCAAGACATTGCCGATGGCTGATGGTGGGGACGTCGGTATTCATCGCGTCGCCGACGCGGGCATGCGGTCCCTGCGTCTTGAGCGCGCGGATCATCTCGTTGCGCCCGAGCAGGCCAATGAGGCGATGGGCATCGTCCACCACCGGAAACTCGTTCTGGCTGGTGCGCAGCAGCGTCTCGATGGCGGCGTCGATATGTTCGTCGGCAGTCAGTGTCGCAAACTGCGTCATCATTGCGGCGCGAACTGGAACGCCGCGCGAGATCGCGCGCAGCGCCACGACCTGCGCCTCGGAGGCGGCCGCCAGATAGACGAATATCGCGATGAAGATGAGGATCGGATTGTACAGCAGGCCGAAAAATCCGAGCGCGAAGGCGAGCCACTGGCCAATGGTGGCGGCGATTTCCGTCGCGCGGATATGCCCGAGTTTGGTGGCGAGCGCCGCACGCAGCACGCGCCCGCCATCCATCGGAAACGCCGGAATCATGTTGAATGCTGCGATGAACAGGTTGACCGCCGCCAGGCGGTCGACCATCGATACCTGGGTACTGTCGATCGCCGCCAATCGTCCGGCGCCCAGGTCGGCGCCGGCGATCACCATGAGTATGAGCGCGATCGCGACATTGACCAATGGACCGGCGATCGCGATCAGCAATTCCTCGCCCGGCGCCTCGGGAATGCGCGCCAGTCGCGCAACGCCGCCGATCGGCAGCAATGTTACGTCGGGCGTTGGTACGCCGAAGCTGCGGGCGGTGAAAATATGGCCGAATTCGTGCGCCAAGACGCAAAGGAACAGCAAAATCATGAACGCCAGCGCGCTCCACGCGGCATCGGCGCCATTTTGCGTGAATCCGGCCACGAAAATCCACGCCAGGAACAGCACGAAGGTCACGTGAATGCGCACCGCCGTCCCCGCGATCGAGCCAATTTTGAATGACCAGGACATGCAACGCCTCCAACAACTACACGGCCGTCTTCGCAGGGCACGTTGTGCAGTTTACATAGGAGTGGCTGCGGCCGATCACCAGTGCGGGCACTCGCCGCCCCAAGGTTATGTTTCGACCAACCCGAAGACAGGAGTTCGACCATGCGCAAGAAAATGACCGCGGAGGCGCGCGCCGACGCGCTTGCCGGCCTTCCCGGCTGGGCGCCGGCCAAGGACCGCGATGCCATCGCCAAGACATTCGTGTTCGACGACTTCAATCATGCTTTCGGATTCATGACGCGCGCGGCGCTGGTCGCCGAAAAGCTCGATCATCACCCCGAATGGTTCAATGTCTATAAGACCGTAGCGGTCACGCTGGCGACCCACGACGCAGGCGGCGTCACCGAACTCGATATCACGCTGGCCAAGGCCATGGATCGCCTGGCGGCACGTTGACGCGCCGCCGCGCGCATTACCAGGCGGAGACCACCGGCTCCATGCCGACGCCTGTAAGCGCGTTGGCGCGCGCCTTCATCCATCCTTGCGCAAACTCCTTGTCGTCGGCTGGCGCCGTCGCGCGATAGGTGGTCCAGGCGGTGGTCAGTGTCCGCTGGCGGGCAACCAGGGTGTCATTGTGTTTCTGGTGCGCCGCAGTCCACAGGCCGCGCTCGCGGAAATAGCGGATCGCGCCGTCATGCACCGGGATGGCCCAGGCGAAAATCTGGCGCTTGATATCCCAGCCCTCATTGCCCGGCGCGCCAGCCTTGTAGTCGTCGAAGAGTTCGACCATGGCCTTCGTCATGTTGTAGACGAGGTCATCCTGCGTCGCCGCCATCGTCATCAGCACCGGGTAAGGATAGGTCGCGCCTTCGACCCGTTTATCCGTCGAGAGATCGGCGCCCTCGGTTCCCCAGGCCGGGACAAAAAACGGCGCCATCTTGTTGATGCGCGCCCAACCCTCCTTGTCGGCATGGGGAATGGTGGGGTAGCGTACGCCGCGCGGAGACGACGCGAGCTTGTAAACGGTACCGGAGATGGTCGAGGCGAACGCCGCGTCGACCTGGTTGGCGACGATGCCGTTCATCGCCTGCCCGAAACCGCCGAATTCCACCTTCTGCACGTCGGCCCAGGTCAGATTGGCGAAGGCCAGGAGCGCGGCAATGTTCTGGTTGAGCGACGGCGCGCCGACCACCCAGGCCACGCGTTTGCCCTTAAAGTCGGCAATCGTGTTGATGTTGGCATCCTTCGCAGCGACGATCGTGAGCAGCGCGTCGGAATTGTTGAGCAATAGCGAGCGTACCGGCTGCGGACCCCAATCGCGGGCGCCGAACTCAAACACGCCTTCCTGCGCCAGGTAGCTGCCGCCGACGCCGTTGGCGGAGAATGGCGTCTTGCCGTCGCGCAGCGGAATCGTGCGGGAAATATCGTTCTTGCCCGGCAAGACACGCAGATTTATCTGCAGCCGATTCTTGAGTGCGCCGCCGATGGCAACGGCCTGGTTATATCCGCCCGATCCCACATCATACGCGGTCCAGGTCAGCGTATCTGGAAGCTTCGCATTTTGCGCGCCCGCCGGCGCAATGGCTGCGGCAGTGAGAATCGCCGAAAGAAATGCTACTTGCCGCATCATGCCAGAGTCCTCCCATTTCCCGTTTTTCTCGCCGGCAGAAATGCCAGCAGAAGTCCCAAAAGCGCCATGGCGGCACCGCCGGCGAGATTGGTCGCCATCGGCATTCCCGTCAGCGCAGGTACTGGCGCCGCCAGCAATCCTCCGCCGGCGATAAGCATCAGACGCCCAAGCCACGCAGTTGCAGAAGTCGCGATGCTGCCAAGCCCCGGCACGTGACCTTGCAATGCCGCGGCGAGGAGCACGATCCCCGCGAATGCTGCCGCAATCGATACGGTCACCGTTGCCACGTCGCCGCGCAGCAGCAATGCCGGGTTGAGCACGAAGCAGAATGGCACGAAATAGATCGCGGATCCGAGCCGGATCGACTGCCAGCCAATGCGCATGGCCGAGACGCCTGCCAGCGGCGCGGCCGCGAACGTCGCCAGCGCAACCGGCGGAGTGATGAACGAGACCATTCCCCCATACATGATGAAAAGATGCACGGCGAGCGGGTCAAGCCCGGCCTTGACCAGGGGCGGCGCCAGCACGATCGCCAGGAAAATGTAACAGGCGGTGACCGTCATGCCCATGCCGAAAATAAAACTTGTCACCGCGCCCATGACAAGGAGCGCGAGCGGCGCGCCGCCGGCTGCATATACGAGGTCGTTGGCCAGCGTTCCGGCAAGGCCGGTCATCGAAAGCGCGCCGATGATGCAGCCGATCGCCATCAGGATTGCAACGAGTTCGGCGAGCCCGCGTCCGATCGCCACGGCCAGATCGCCGAGTTCGCGCCAGCCTAGGCGGTGGCGCGATAGCGCCTGATTAATCGCAAGTAACAGTGCCGTTGCGTAGAATGGCGCCATCTCCTCGTCATTGAGCACGACCAGGAGAAACACGAGCATGATGAAGACCGGCAGAAAGAACCAGCCATCACGCATGACCGCGCCGAGGCGTGGTAACTCCTTGGCTTGCAGTCCCGTGAGTCCGCGCCGCGCGGCATAGGCGTCGACCTGAACCGCCAGTGCCACGTAGAACAGCAATGCCGGGATTGTCGCTGCAATGGCGATCTCGGCATAGGGCCGGCCAAGAAACGAGGCCATGACAAAGGCGGTGGAGCCCATCACCGGTGGCATCAAGACGGCACCGGTCGAGGCAACCGCCTCGACCGCTCCGGCATAGTCAGCGCGAAAGCCTGTGCGTTTCATGGCCGGTATGGTGACGACGCCCGAGGATATGACGTTGGCGATGACGCTGCCGCTGATGGAGCCCTGCAGGGCGCTCGAAATGATGCCAACTTGCGCGGCGCCGCCGCGCAGGCGGCCGACCAGTGCGAAGGCAACGTCGTTGAAAAATCGGCCACCGCCGGTGTGATTGAGCGTGATGCCAAAAATGATGAAGCCAACCACGATCTCACCGAACGCGCGCATCGGAATGCCGAATACGGATTCGGCGCTGACAATGTGGTAGGCGAGCGTATCGGGCAGCGATTGCGGACTGCCGCGCAGTGGGTTGGGAATGACGTCGGCGACGACCGGATAAAGCGCGATCAGCGCAACGATGACGGTCATCGGCCAACCGCTGGTACGGCGCAACGCCTCGATAACAAGCAACCAAAGCGCGGCGGCGGCGATCTTGGCCTGTGGTGGTGAGCTGTATTCCCAACCTTGGCTCAGGTTCGTTTCGGCCTCGAAGGCGAACCAGCACAACAACGCAAAGGTGCTTGCCGCGACGACCCAGTCATACCATGGCACCGTTGTCGCCCGTGCCTGGCCGCCCGGATAGGCAAGATAGACGAGCGGCAGCAATAGTGCCGCGAGCAGGATGAGGTAGCGGTTTTCGATAAATACGATGCCGACGAACAGATGCAGATTGAGCAACTGGTTGAGGACCAGGAGCGTCGCCAGCACGGCAGCAAGTACGAACACAACTCGGCCCGCGCCGGCGACCGGGCGGCTGGCAAGCTCCTCCGGCATGCGCTGCGCCGCCGCGTCCACGTCACCGTGGATGGCTACCACCGCCGATCGTCTCGAAGCCGCCTCGCTCACGGTCCCCTCTGATCCGTCGGAAGCCGGTCGTGCGGATCTCATTTCTCGCGTCCGCAGCCTTTCGCCATCATCCTCTCATGCCGCGGTTCGGGCAAGCGCCGCGAGCCTGCGCCGCGCGAAGCCGCGAAAACGATTGTCACGGATGCAGGATGATCTTACCCATGACCCGGCGCTGCGCGATTGCCTGCAAGGCTTCGGCCGTGCGCGCCAGCGGATAGGTCGCGTGCACATGCGCCGACAGCTTGCCCTGCGAGCAGGCGCGCAGCAATTCCTCAATATTGGCGCGGCTGCCAACGGGGTCACGCTCGGTCCAGGCGCCCCAGTAGACGCCGCGCACGTCGCAACTTTTGAGCAGCACGAGATTGAGCGGCAGCTTGGGAATATCTCCGGAGGCGAAGCCGACCACGAGGTAGCGGCCCTCCCACGCGATGGATCGCAACGCGTGCTCGGCATAGGGACCGCCGACCGGATCATAGATGACATCGACGCCCTTGCCGGCGGTGAGTTGGCGCAACGCATCCTTGAGATCCTC
>JACQAE010000240.1 GCA_016195095.1 Pseudomonadota bacterium | reverse complement strand
GCCACGATGACGAGGAATACCGCGAGCGCCTGGATTTCGAACTCGACGTCATCGCGCGCATGAATTCTCCGGGGTATTTTCTCATCGTCGCCGACTTCATCCAGTGGGCCAAGGCGCGCGGGATACCGGTGGGACCGGGGCGCGGATCCGGCGCCGGTTCGCTCGTCGCCTATGCGCTGACGATCACCGATCTCGATCCGATCCGCTTCGGACTCCTGTTCGAACGCTTTCTCAATCCCGAGCGCGTGTCGATGCCCGATTTCGACATCGACTTTTGTCAAGACCGGCGGGACGAAGTCATTCGCTACGTCCAGGAACGCTACGGCAGCAGCCAAGTCGCGCAAATTATCACCTTCGGTACGCTGCAGGCGCGCGGCGTCCTGCGCGACGTCGGACGCGTGCTGGAAATGCCCTACGGCCAGGTCGACAAACTGTGCAAGCTGGTGCCACAGAACCCACTCAATCCGGTGACGCTTAAACGTGCGATCGAGGATGAGCCGCGCCTGCAGGCGGCGCGTGACGCCGAGCCGGTCGTGGCGCGCGCCTTCGCCATCGCGCAGAAGCTGGAGGGCTTGCACCGCCACGCATCGACCCATGCCGCCGGCATCGTGATCGGCGATCGGCCGCTGGATGAGCTGGTGCCGCTCTACCGCGATCCGAGATCACCGTTGCCGGTCACCCAGTTCAACATGAAATGGGTGGAGCAGGCGGGTCTTGTCAAATTCGACTTCCTTGGGCTCAAGACGCTCACCGTGCTCGACCTTGCCGCCAAGCTCGTGGCGCGCCGTGGCATCCATATCGACTGGTCGCGGCTTGCCCTCGACGACGCCGCCACCTACGCCATGCTGACACGTGGCGAGACCGTCGGCGTGTTCCAGGTTGAAAGCGCGGGAATGCGGCGCGCGCTGGTCGACATGCGCCCCGACCGGTTCGAGGACATCATCGCCCTGGTCGCGCTCTACCGGCCGGGCCCAATGGCGAATATCCCGACCTATTGCGCGCGCAAGCAGGGCAAGGAGCCGCCGGAATACATCCACCCCGCGCTTGAGCCGATGCTGCGTGAGACCTTCGGCGTCATCATCTACCAGGAGCAGGTGATGCAGATCGCGCAGCTTCTTGCCGGCTATTCGCTCGGCGAGGCCGATCTCCTGCGCCGTGCGATGGGCAAGAAAATCCGCAGCGAAATGCGTGCCCAGCGCGCGCGCTTCATCTCCGGCGCCACGCAACGCGGCGTCGAAAAGGCGCAGGCGGAAGCGATCTTCGAGTTGCTCGAGCGTTTCGCCGACTACGGCTTCAACAAGAGCCACGCCGCGGCCTACGCGCTCGTTTCCTATCAGACCGCCTATATGAAGGCGAACCACCCGATCGAGTTTCTTGCTGCGTCGATGACGCTCGACATGGGCAATACCGACAAGCTCGCGGAATTTCGCGGCGAGGCGACGCGGATTGGCGTGTGCGTCGAGCCGCCGTCGATCAACCGCTCGGGCGTGAGCTTCGATGTCGCCGGCGATGCCATCCGCTATGGGCTCGCCGCGCTGCGCGGCGTCGGCCGCCAGGCGGTGGAGGCGATCGTCGCGGTGCGGCAGGCGGGCGCGTTCTCCGACCTCGCCGATTTCGCCGAGCGCATCAATCCACGCGCGGTCAACAGGCGCGTGCTGGAAAGTCTCGCCGCGGCCGGCGCCTTTGACGAACTCGAGCGCAATCGCGCCCAGGTCTATGCCGCGATCGACCTCATCCTGGGGCGCGCGCAGCATTCGCATGCGGCCGCCGCGCAGGGTCAGGCGGAGTTGTTCGGTGGGACGGCGGGCCACGATCGATTGACCCTGCCGGCGGCGGAACCTTGGCTGCCGTCCGAACGCCTGCGCAAGGAATATGAGGCGGTCGGATTCTTCCTTTCCGGGCATCCGCTCGACGATTATGCCGCGTTACTCAAGGGATTGCGCGTGCAGACTTTCAGCGAGTTCTCACGCGCGGTGAAATCGGGCGCCGCCGCCGGGCGGCTCGCGGCGACGGTCGTCGCGCGCGCCGAGCGGCGCACACGCACGGGAAGCAAGATGGGAATCGTCGAGTTCTCCGACCAGACCGGGCACTACGAGGCGGTGATTTTTGCCGAAGGGCTGGCGCAATATCGCGAGGTTCTCGAGCCCGGCGCGCCGGTCCTCCTCGTGTTGACGGCCGAGGTGCAGGGCGAGGAGATCCGCGCGCGCATCCAATCGGTCGAGCCGCTCGATCGCGCCGCCGCCAACATGCAGAAGGCGTGGCGCGTGTTCCTGCGCGATGCCGGTCCGCTCGACGCCGTCGCGCGCCGGCTTGATCCACAGGGAAACGCCGAGGTCAGCGTGGTCTTGATGTTGCCGGCGGGTGCCGAGGTCGAGGTCCGGCTGCCAGGCCGCTACAAGGTCTCGCCGCAAATCGCGGGCGCGCTCAAGGCGGTTCCGGGGGTCGTGGAAGTACAGGCGCTGTGAGCCGCGCCGTTTGCACTGGCGTGGCGTCCAACGCGCCGAAAATGAAACGGCATCGCGCTCTAACCATACGTTCGAGCAAGTTACTTTTTTTCAGAGCGGCGTCCATATTTTCGTATCATGATCTATGAGGCGATCCGGCCGCCGCCGCGTCTCGTGATCGCGACAACGCTTGGCCGTGGCGGCATGTCGGGGTGGAAATCCGGCCAGCGCGTTGCAGGGTTCTCATATGTCGCGGCCCCGGCGTCGGGGCCCGCGGCGCCCGCTTCGCCAGGATGCTGCACGGCAACGAACAGGGTTTCGTCGTCCGGCGTGAATACCGGCCCGCACATTTCGGCGCCAACAGGAACGCGATAAAAGTGCTTCGACGTGGCGCGCGCCGCGCCCTCGGTCTCCATCGCCCACAAGCCGTCGGTGCGGCCGGTGCGGCCGGCGGAGTTGCCGTCGGTCGCGATCCACAGCCGGCCCTGATGATCGAAGGCAAGATTGTCTGGCATGCCGAACCAGCCGTCGCGCGACGTCTGCGGATTGAACGTCGCGCCGACGGCGGCCACCGCCGGGTCGCCGCAGCGCACCAGAATGTTCCAAGTATATCTGGCGGCAGCGTTGTCGCCATCGGGCGGGATCATCTCGATAATATGCCCGAAATTGTTGTCGGCGCGCGGATTGGCGGCGTCGACCTGTTGCGCGGTGCGCCGATTGTTGTTGGTCAAGACAACATAGACTTTCCGCGTCGCCGTGCTCGCCTCAATGTCCTCGGGCCGATCCATCTTGGTCGCGCCAAGAAGGTCGGCGGCGCGCCGCGCCTCGATGACGACGTCGGCCTGGCTCGCAAAGCCATTGGCTGGCGTCAACGGGCCCTCACCATGCACGAGCGCCAGCCAATCGAGCGTGCCGTCGGTGTTGTAGCGCGCGACCGCGAGCGTGCCGTCGTCGAGAATGTCACGGTTGGCGCGCGGGTTGGTGAGGTCGACGCGCGCGCGCGTCACGAAGCGGTAGACGTATTCGAACCGCTCATCATCGCCGGAGAATATGACATAGCGGCCGTCGGAATTGATGATGCCGGCCGCGCCCTCGTGCTTAAAGCGCCCGAGCGCGGTGCGTTTGCGCGGCATGGCGGCTGGATCGAATGGGTCGATCTCGACCACCCAGCCGAAGCGGTTGGCCTCATTGGGCACCTTGCCGATGTCGAAGCGGTCGTGATAGCGCCCCCAGGCATATCCGTTTGCGGGAATGCGCAGGCGCTGGTGGTTGCGAAATTCCGCGGCGGTCTGCGCCATCGTTCCGGAAAAATAATAATTGATGTTTTCCTCGCAGGTGAGCCACGTGCCCCAAGGCGTGACGCCGCCGGCGCAATTATTGATCATGCCGCGTACGCGCCGCCCACTGGGGTCGGCCGCGGTGCGCATGCGCGCATGGCCGGCGGCCGGGCCGTCGATCTGCATCGGCGTATCGAGGTCGATGCGCCGCGCATAGCGCGAATCCACAACCACGCTCCAGCGATCCTCGCCGCGCCGAACTTCGATCACCGAGCCCCCATGCGCGGCCATCTCGACGCCGACAAGTTGCTCGGTCATGCCGGCGAATCCAACCTCTTTCAGATCCTGGCGTCCGAGGCCGGGAAACATGAGCTCCTCGTTGGTGTATTCGTGATTGACCACGAGGAGCCCATGCCGCGACGGGTTGGCGGCGCCGGGCATGGGGAAGTAGCCGAGAAAATCGTTGTTGTAGCCGAACTGCATTTTTTGCGCGGCCGCGCTCTGCCGGCGCGGATCGAATGCTGGCGCGTCGGCCAGCACCGGATCGCCCCAGCGGATGAGCACGTCGGCGGCATAGCCTTGCGCGACGTGGTGGTCGGGATCGGCACCCGCGGCGAGTTCGCTGAAGGCAAAGCGTGATGCCGCCTGCGCCACGGCTGGATCGGCGCGCAGCCACGCCATCGTGCCGGCGGTGGCGGCGATCGCGGTCACGCCGAGCGCGCCCTTGAGGAGGTCGCGCCGCGCGAAGCGCGCGGCGATGACGTCGCCGATCGTCGCGTTGGCGCTGGGATTGACGCCGGTATCTTCCGCGCTCTCTCTCTCGCCCGCCCGCGTTCGCCGTGAAAAGCCCATCTGTATCTCCTGCGTGCCCGGAGCCGCCGCTAACGACGTTGTATCGGCTCGAACGCAAAATAATCCCCGCACGGTCCAATGACAAACCCACGACCGGGTAGCGAAAAACGGAGCCTGCCCATTGACCTGCGCACGGCATGTCTTGTGGCGCAACGGTTCGGCCCTTGACCGAGCCGCCCTGTCGCCACCCGCTTGTGGGGGCGTTTTTCGCGTCGACCGGGCGCCTTGCGTCATGCGGCGCGCGCGCGTATAAGCCGCCCATCACACACGCGGACCTTGGCTGCGGCCCCAGAAAAAGGGCTTTGCAAGCCTTCCGGTGGCGCCGTCACATGGCGGTGCTCACGGGTGCGCGGCGGATCAACCGGAGAACGACGATGGCGCTTCCAGAATATTCCATGCGCCAGCTGCTCGAGGCTGGCGTTCATTTCGGCCACCAATCGCACCGATGGAACCCGAAAATGGCCGGGTTCATCTTCGGTGCGCGCAACAATATCCACATCATCGACCTCGCGCTCACCGTGCCGATGCTGCATCAGGCATTGACGGCGGTGAGCGATACGGTGGCCAAGGGTGGGCGCATCCTGTTCGTCGGCACCAAGCGCCAGGCTCAGGACGCCATCGCGGAGGCGGCGCGCAAGTCCGCGCAGTACTTCGTCAATTCGCGCTGGCTCGGCGGCACGCTGACCAACTGGAAGACGATCTCGCAATCGATCAAGCGCTTGCGCAAGCTCGATGAGATGCTCGGTTCCGGCGAGGCGCAGGCCTACACCAAGAAGGAGCGGCTGACCCTGCAGCGCGAGCGCGACAAGCTCGATCGCGCGCTCGGCGGCATCAGGGACATGGGTGGGCTGCCCGACCTGATTTTCGTCATCGACACGAACAAGGAAGATATCGCGATCAAGGAAGCGCGCCGGCTGAAAATTCCCGTCGCCGCCATTGTCGATACCAATTGCGATCCGCAGGGCATCGACTTCGTCGTGCCCGGCAATGACGACGCTGGGCGCGCGATCACGCTCTATTGCGACCTCGTGGCGCGGGCGGCGATCGACGGGATTTCGCGCGCGCAGGGCGAAATGGGCGTCGATGTCGGCGCGGCCGAAGCGCCGGCCGCCGAGGAATTGCCGTCAGAAGCGGTCGACTTTCCCGGCCTTGAGGTCTTGTCGGGACCGCGCGGCGTCGCCGACGATCTCAAGAAGCTTCCGGCCATATCGCCGACCATTGAAAAGAAGCTCAACGATCTCGGTATTTTCCACTACTGGCAGATCGCCTCGCTCGGCCCCGACGCCGCTCACAAGATCGGCGAGGAAGTCGGTCTTCCCGGCCGCGTCGATACCTGGATTGCGCAGGCCAAGGCGCTGACGGCCGAATAAAAATCCTAGGACGTGTCAGTGCGCGTCGGCGCATGCGCCATGACGCAATGACGGCCGGCCCAGGCGGGCGAGCGACGAGGGAGCACAGATATGGCCAATATCACCGCCCAGATGGTCAAGGAACTGCGCGACAAGACCGGCGCGGGCATGATGGACTGCAAGGCCGCGCTCGGCGAGACGCAGGGCGACCTCGAAGGCGCGGTTGACTGGCTGCGCAAGAAGGGCCTCGCCAAGGCAGCGAAAAAATCCGGGCGCGTCGCCGCGGAGGGCTTGATTGGCGTCGTCGTCGCGGCCAACAAGGGCGCGCTGGTGGAAGTCAATGCCGAGACCGACTTCGTCGCCCGCAACGACCGGTTCCAGTCGCTGGTCGCGACGATCGCCAAGGTCGCGCTTAACGCGGACGCGGACCTCGTGAAGATGAAGGCGGCGGTGGTCGGCGCGGTCACCGTGGAGCAGGCGCTTTCGGAGGCAATCGCGACGATTGGCGAGAACATGACGCTGCGCCGCGCGGCCGTGCTGGGCGCTGGCCAGGGCGTGATCGCAAGCTACGTGCATAGTTCCATCGCCGAGGGGTTGGGCAAGATCGGCGTGCTGGTCGCGCTTGAGTCGAGCGCGAATGCCGCCGACCTCGCCACGCTTGGCCGCCAGATCGCCATGCATGTCGCCGCTTCCAATCCGCAGGCCATCGACGCCGCCGGCCTGGATGCGATCCTGGTGGCGCGCGAGAAGGACGTCCTCGCCGCCAAGTTCCGCGCCCAGGGCAAACCGGATAACGTCATCGCCAAGATCGTCGAATCGGGTTTGAAGTCATACTACAAGGAGGTCTGTCTGCTCGATCAGGCCTTCATCCATGACGCGGATAAGAGCGTGGCGCAGGCGGTGGCAGAGGCCGCGGGCCGGTTCGGAGCACCGGTGAAGATCGCGGGGTTTGTGCGCTACGCGCTCGGCGAAGGTATCGAGCGGCGCCAAGAGGACTTTGCGGCCGAGGTGGCCGCCGCCGCGCAACGTTGACCCGGCGCCGCGCGCCGGCCCTGGTCACGCGCGGCAATCCGGCGGGCTTGCGGAGGAGTAGCCGATGGCGTCGTGCGCCTACCGTCGCGTGATCGTCAAGCTGTCCGGCGAAGCGCT
>JACQAE010000209.1 GCA_016195095.1 Pseudomonadota bacterium | reverse complement strand
GCCATCAGCCCGCAATGCGGCTTCGCCAGCACCGCCGCCGGCAACCCGCTCGGCCCGGATGACCAGCGCGCCAAGCTGCAATTGGTGGTCGCGGCGGCGCGGGCGATCTGGCCCTGATCGATCCTTGTCGCTCGCCCGTTTCGCGGCCATGCTTGCGCGTTGAATTGCGGCGCGACTTGTGGCAGTGAGCGATGCCCGAACGGGTCGCGCGGCGACCGCAAGGCGCCGCTCGCCATGCCGGGCGCGCGAGCCTCGCCGATACGGTCGCCGATGGTCGGCACGCGAGCGGCGTCGGGCCTGAGTTTGGGTCATCAAGGGGAAGTGTGGAAATGAGAAAAGTGATGTTTGCGTCCGCCATTCTGGCAGTTGCGCCGCTTGCTGGCGCCGTGGCACAGGATGTGGAGGCTGGGGCCGCGTCGTTTAAGAAATGCGCGCCCTGCCACGCCGTCGGCGAGACCGCCAAGAACAAGGTCGGGCCGGTCCTCAACGGCCTCGACAAGCGCAAGTCGGGTACGGTCGCGGATTACAGCTATTCCGACGCCAACAAGAATTCGGGCATCGTGTGGAGCGAGGCGATGTTTCTTGAATATATCAAGGATCCGCGCGCGAAAATTCCCGGAACCAAGATGGTCTTCGCCGGCATCAAGAACGAGAACGAAGCGAGGAGTCTCTGGGCCTACCTCAATCAGTTCGGGGCCGACGGAAAGAAGAAGTAGACGCCCCAGCCGCGTGGCGGGTCGTTGCGGGTCGCGCGCGCGGCGACGCGCAACATGCTGGCATTGCACCGCTTTACAGGTCGCCGGGCGCGTGATCTTAATCGCATCCGCGCCGACGGCGGCTGATTCCGGCAGGGCGCGAACAGGCTGACCCGCCATGAAACCGGCCCCGTTCCAGTATCATGCCCCGCGCAGCCTGCAGGAGGCGGTGGCGATCCTGGCGCAGGTGGCGCCCGCGGACGGTCGCGTGCTGGCCGGCGGACAGAGCCTGGTGCCGATCATGGCCTTCCGCCTGGCGCGGCCGTCGCATCTCGTCGATATCAACGGCATCGAGGCGCTTGCGCGCCTCGCGGTGGAAAACGGCAAATTGTGCATCGGGGCGTGCGTGCGCCATGCCGCGTTCGAGCGGCCGGTGGTCGAGGGCCCGCTTGGCCGGCTCTTGGCGATGGTCGTGCGCCATATCGCGCATTCGCCGATTCGCGCCCGCGGCACGTTCTGCGGCAGCATCGCGCATGCCGATCCGGCGTCGGAATGGTGCGCGCTCGTCGCGGCGCTCGACGGCGAAATCGTCGCGACCAGTGTGCGCGGCGCGCGCGTCATCGCCGCCGGCCAATTCTTCGCTGGAATCATGGCGACGGCGCTCGCCGAGGACGAGGTGCTGACCGAGGTGCGGCTGCCTTTGCTCGCGCCCGACACGCGCTGCGGATTTTATGAGTTCAACCGGCGCGCCGGCGATTTCGCGCTGGCGATGGCGGTGGTGCATTTTCGCCTTGTCGAAGGGCGCATGTTCAAGCCGCGCGTCGCCATTGGTGGCGCCGAGACGCATCCGCGCCGTGTCGCGGCGGCCGAGGCCGCGCTCGCCGCGAACGCGCCCTCGCCGCGGGTCTTTGCCGACGCCGCCGCGCGGGCAGCGCGCGATGTCGAGCCTCTGGAGGACGCGCAGACAAACGCGCAATACCGCCGCGAACTCGTCGTGGCGGTTACCCGCCGCGCCCTTGAAGCGGCGTTGTGATGACGCAGAGGGCCGCCATCGTTCTCAACCTCAACGGTGTCGATCATGCGATCAGCGTCGAGCCGCGCCGGACCCTTGCCGACGCCATCCGTGACGACTGTGGCCTGACCGGGACCCATATCGGCTGCGAGCATGGCGTCTGCGGCGCCTGCACCATCATTGTCGCGGGCGAGGCCGTGCGCTCCTGCCTGATGTTTGCCGTGCAGGCCGACGGCAAGCGCATCCGCACCGTCGAGGGACTTGCCGACGGCGAGCAACTGCACCCGTTGCAGGAAGCGTTCATCGCCCATCATGCGCTGCAATGCGGCTTTTGCACACCGGGATTTCTCATGCTGTCGCTGCACGCGCTCGAGCGCGATCCCGATCTCGGCGACGAGGAGCTTCTCGACCTGCTGGCGTCGAACCTTTGCCGCTGCACCGGCTATCAGAACATCGTCAAGGCGGTGCGCGGCGCGGCGGCCGTGATGCGCGCGGGGGTCGTGCGTTGAGCGCGCCGCGCCCGGGCGCGGCAAATCGCGGCGCGGCGAATTTCGGCGCTGGGAATTTTCGTGCGAGGTGGCGCGCGCTTGCGACCGGCGCATGGACCAGGGGCGTAATGCGATGAGTGCCGGCGTCGCGGTGCCTACCGGCTGGGTCGGCCGCTCGCTGCGCCGGATCGAAGACCCGGCGCTGGTGCGCGGCAGCGGCCGCTTCACCTCCGACCTGCCGGCGGCGCTTTGGGTGCGCTTCGTGCGCAGCCCGGTCGCCGCCGGGAAAATCCTGCGCATCGTCGCGCCGCCGGGCGCGCGCATGGTGACGGCCGCGGACCTGGCCGCGGTCGGGCCGATCCGACCGATGCTGCACAAGTTCAATTACGTCCCCATCGAGCAGCGCGTGCTGGCGGCCGATGTCGTGCGTTTCGTCGGCGAGCCGCTGGCGGCCATCCTGGCGCCGTCGCGCGAGGAAGCCGAGGATTTGGCCGAGCGCGTCCACGTCGAGATCGACGCCACGTCCGCCATCGTCGACGCGTATGCCGCCATCGCCGCCGGCGCGCCGCTGGTTCACGCGCAGGCGCGCGGCAATATCATTGTTGACGCGCGCGTGGCGACACCGGGATTTGCCGCCGCGTCCGCCGCCGCCCGGCACCGCGTGCGTCTGCGCATCCGCTCGCGCCGCCAGAACGCATTGCCGCTCGAGCCGCGCGCCGCGCATGCCGCCTGGGACCCCGTGGAGCGGCGGATCATCTTGCACTGCTCGACCCAGATGCCGCATCTCATGCGCACCATCATCGCGCAATTGATCGGGATGGCGGAATCGGGCCTACGCGTGATCGCGCCGGACGTGGGCGGCGGTTTCGGTCAGAAAATGTCGCTGGCGGCGGAATACGTGGTGGTCGCCTGGTTGGCGCGCAGCCTGCGCACCAGCGTGGCCTGGACCGAGGATCGGCGCGAGAACCTGATCGCCTCGTTCCACGCGCGCGACCAGCATATCGACCTCGAAGGCATGTTCGACGACGCGGCGCGCCTGGTCGCGCTCCGCGCCGACGTCCTCGCCAATGTCGGCGCCTACGCGTGCTATCCGACGACCGGCGCGGTCGAGGCGCTGATGGCGATGGCGGAAATGCCGGGACCTTACGACGTGCGCGACTATTCCTGCACCGCGCGCGGCGTGCTCACCCATACCTGTCCGATGGCGCCCTATCGCGGCGTGTCGCGTCCCGTCATCACCTTCGCCATCGAGCGGCTGATGGACAAGGCGGCGGCCGCGTTCGGCATCGATGCACCGACCATCCGCCGCCGCAATCTGGTGCGCGCGTTTCCCTACACGACCGCCACCGGCCTGGTCTTCGACGAGGCGAGCTATGTCGAGACCATGGACGCCGCGGTCCTGGCCGCCGACCTGCCGGCATTCCGCGCCCGCCAGGCCGCCGCACGCTTACAGGGCCGCTATCTCGGCATCGGCATGTCGACGTTTTGCGAGCGCACCGGCTACGGCACGCCGGCTTTCGCCGCGCGCGGCATGGATGTCACGCCCGGCTGGGAGACGGTCGTGCTTGGCATCGATCCGTCCGGCTGCGTCGAGGCGCGTATCGGCTCCTCGCCGCATGGGCAGGGACTGCGCACCGCGCTGTCGCAGATCATCGCCGACGAGCTTGGCGTTAGCCCCGAGCGCGTCACCGTCGTGCATGGCGATACCGACCGCACGCCCTATGGCTGGGGCACCTTCGCCAGCCGCTCGTTGGTCATCGCCGGCGGCGCCGCGCTCATGGCCGCGCGCAAGGTGCGCGCCAAGCTGATCGGCATGGCCGCCGACCTGCTCGAAGCCGCGCCCGAGGATATCGTGCTCGGCGACGGCGTCGCGCGCGTTTCCGGCACCGACCGCGCCATGGCGATCGACGCGCTGGCGCGCGCCGCCTATCACCAGACGCATCGCTTCAAGGGAACCTTCGCGCCCGGCCTGGCCGAAAGCGCCACCTATGACCCGCCGGGCACCTTTTCCAATGCCTGCCATATCGCCTTGGTCGAGGTCGATATCGAAACCGGCCGCGTCGGCATCGAGAAGTTCCTCGTCGCCGAGGACGCCGGCCGCCTCATTAATCCGATGATCGTCGACGGCCAGATCCATGGCGGCGTGGCGCAGGGCATCGCCAACGCGCTCTACGAGGAAGTCATCTATGACGCCGGCGGCGATATCCTCACCGCCACGCTCGCCGACTACCTGCCGCCGACCGCGCGCGAAATTCCGCCGATCGCGCTGCATCATCGCGAAACGCTGACCGAGGCGTCGCTGACCAAGGCCAAGGGTGTCGGCGAGGGCGGAACGATCGGCGCGCCGGCCGCGCTGATCAACGCGGTCAATGACGCGCTCGCGCCGTTCGGCGTGAGCATCGACGAGATCCCGGCGACGCCGCAGCGCATCCGCGATGCCTTGCGCGCGGCCGCCGCGGCGAAGGCGTGACATGGGCTTCGTCGGGCGATCCGTGGCGCGGCTGGAGGATCGGCCGCTGGTCACCGGCCAAGGCCGCTTCGCCGCTGATATCGCCTTCGCGCATATGCTGCACATGCGCGTGGTGCGCTCGCCGAGCGCGCATGGCCGCATCCGTGCCATCGACACGGCACCGGCCGTCGCGGCGCCGGGCGTTGTCGCCGCCTGGACTTTTGCCGACGTGGCCGACATTCCCCCCATCGATTTTCGCCTCAGCCGCATCGAGGGGCTGGCGCATTACCGGCAGACCATTCTCGCGCGCGGGCGCGTGCGCTATGTCGGCGATCCGGTGGCGGTGGTATTCGCCGCCGACGCCTACCTGGCCGAGGATGCCGCCGATCGCGTGCGCGTCGACATCGAGGACCTGCCGCCGGTCCTCGACGCCGCCGCGCCGGCGTGCGACTTCGACGTCGGCCGTTCGACCGAGGCGGCTGTCGTCGAGAAGGCCTATGGCGATGTCGGCGCGGCGTTTGCGCGCGCGCATGCCGTCGTCGCGTTGGACTTGGGCGTCGGGCGGCACTCCGGCGTGCCCATCGAGACGCGCGGCGCCGTCGCCCATTACGACGCGGCGCGCGATGTGCTGGAGCTGCATGGCGCCGCCAAGGTGCCACATTGGAATCGCGATGCCATCGCGCGCATGCTGGGCCGCGACCCGCCGTCGGTGCAACTCTATGAAGGGCATGTGGGCGGCGGCTTCGGCATCCGCGGCGAACTCTATCCCGAGGACGTGCTGGCCTGCCTCGCGGCGCTGCGGCTGCGCCGCCCGGTCAAATGGATCGAGGATCGGCGCGAGCATCTCATCGCCGCCAATCATTCGCGCGAGCAGCGCCACCACGCGCGCGCCGCCGTCGATGCGCAGGGGCGCATCCTCGCTATCGACAATGTGTTCTTCCACGATCAGGGCGCCTATATGCGCACCCACGCCGTGACCGTGCCCGACCTGGCCGCCGCCATGCTGCCCGGCCCCTACCGCGTCCCCGCCTACCGGGCGCGCGGACATGTGCGGCTCACCAACAAGACGCCGGGCGGCACCTATCGCGCGCCCGGCCGCTACGAGAGCACGTTCGTGCGCGAGCGCCTAATGGACGCGATCGCGGCGCGCGTCGGCGTCGACGCCGTTGAAATCCGCCGCCGCAATTTCATCGCCGCGGCGCAGATGCCCTATAGGCGGGCGCTGGCAACGCTCGGCACCGATATCGTGCTCGATTCGGGCGACTATGCGGGCCTCCTCGACAAAGCGCTCGCCGCCATCGGCTGGCGCGACCTGCAGGCCACGCTTTCGCGCCGGCGCGCGGCGGGGGAAAGCGTTGGGGCGGGACTTGCGTTCTTCGTTGAAAAAAGCGGGCTCGGGCCGTTTGACGGCGTGCGCGTGGGCGTTGACGCCAGCGGCGGCGTCGAGGTGGTCACCGGCGCGGCGTCGGTCGGACAGGGCGTGGAAACGGTGATCGCGCAGATTTGCGCCGATGTGCTCGGCGTCGATTACCGCCGCGTGCGCGTCGTGCATGGGCAAACCGATCGCATCGCGTTCGGCATGGGCGCGTTCGCGTCGCGCGTGACGGTGATGACCGGCGAGGCGACGCGGCGCGCGGGCCACGTCGTGCGCGCAAAGGCGCTGGAGCTTGCCGCCGAATTGATGCAGCAGCCGGCGGCGGCGCTCGATATCGTCGATGGCGTGGTGGTGCGCGCCGGCGCAGAGCCCGGACCGGCCATGCCGCTCGGCGAGGTCGCGCGCGCGCTCGAGCCGGGCTCGCGCCTGCGTGGCGCGCGCGCGCCGGGGCTCGCCGCCGACGGCTGGTTTCATACCGATCACATGACCTATCCCTATGGCGTGCACATCGCCGTCGCGCGCGTCGATCGCGAAACCGGTGGCGTCGCCATCGAGCGTTATTTCGTCGCCTATGACGTCGGCAAGGCGGTCAATCCCATGCTGGTCGAGGGCCAGATACACGGGGGCGTGGTCCAGGGCCTCGGGCAGGGGCTGTTCGAGGAGTTGACCTATGAGCCGACCACGGGCCAGCTCCTGGCAGGATCCTTCATGGACTACGCGATACCCCGGGCCGACGATGTTCCCTTCTTCGACGTGGACTCCCATGAGGTGCCGACCAAGGTGAATCCCCTGGGAGCCAAGGGCGTCGGCGAGGCGGGTACCGTCGGCGCTCTGCCCGCCCTCCTGAACGCAGTGAACGATGCGCTGGCCCCCCTCGGTGTCCGGCACCTCGACATGCCCGTGACCCCCGAGCGGGTCTGGCGGGCCATCCGAGAGGCCACGGGGACACGGCAGGAAACGATCGGCTCATAGAGACCGGGAAGGAGCGAGCAGGTGGATAAGCTGGCGAGCGGGTACGGGCTCATCGAGGG
>JACQAE010000208.1 GCA_016195095.1 Pseudomonadota bacterium | reverse complement strand
GCCGCCTGCATGGCGCGGCCGCGCTCGCGCAGTAGCCGCGCCGCGTCCGATACGCTGAGTGATTGGGCGGCGGCCAGCGCCGAATATTCGCCAAGCGAATGCCCGGCAACGTAGCGGACGTCGCGCGCCAGATCGACGCCGGATTCGGTCGCCAAAACACGCATGGCGGCGAGCGACACCGCCATCAACGCCGGCTGCGCATTCTCGGTCAGCGTCAGCGTCTCCGCGGGCCCACTCCAGGCGACCGCGCTCAGCTTCTGCCCGAGCGCATCGTCGACCTCGGCAAACACCTCGCGTGCTGCGGCAAAGGCCTCCGCCAGCGCGCGCCCCATGCCCACCGCCTGGCTGCCCTGGCCCGGAAATATGAACGCGATGGACATGCAACCGGTCCCGCCTGCCAAAACGCGCCGAAAGACACGCCCGCACGCCGACTGTCAAGCGCCCCGTCAAGCGCCGCGCGCGTCGCCGTCGTCGGTAACGAAGCAACAACACCGCACGTGTATCATCCGCCGATTTACCGAGGAGCCTCGCCGAAATGCGTGAATTTGCGGTAGTTTCCGACGCCGACATTGAGCGGGCGCGGCGCGACCGTGACTTCCGGCGCGACCTCGTTAGCGTGCATCTCGACATCCTATTGGCGGCGCTCAACAGATTGCGCGCCAAATCCGGCGCCGGCGCGAATGAACAGGCGCTTATCAGCGACGGCGCGCAGCTCGCCGTGCGCCTCGCCGACATTCTGCACGCGCTGGCGTCGGGCAAGGCCGACAAACCCGCAACATAACTATTGATAATGGGCCATAATGATTTTTAAAATTTCTGTTTCACGCAAAACTTTTTTTCGCGATCGGCGCGACCCGCGAACACCGGGCGCCAACGCACGCAGGTCGAAAGGTGGGACTCTGTTCCTTGTGGCACTTCACGACCGGGTCCGGCCGGCCGGTATTCTTAATATGCAACAGAATTGTTGCGTTAATTCCCGTCCCATCTATAGTCACCTACAACCTGGAGGTGACCATTGCGGGATCGAATCGAAAAACGTTTGGAACTCAACGCTCCCGTATCGCGGGTCTGGCGCGCGCTCACGGATCACCGGGAGTTCGGCGAGTGGTTTCATGTAAAACTGGATGGCCCTTTTGTGGTGGGCGAGATCTCGCACGGCCAGATTACCCATCCAGGCTATGAGCACGTCAGATGGCAGGCGACGGTGCAAGAAATGGAGCACGAACGTATTTTTTCTTTTTCATGGCGCGCCGATCCGGTCGAGCCTGATGCTGACTATTCGCAAGAGTCCCCGACGCTGGTCGAATTCCGTCTTGCGCGCACCAAGGATGGCACTTTGCTGCTCCTCACCGAGTCTGGGTTCGAGAATATCCTCCGTGAACGCTGCTTCGACGCGTTTCGCAAAAACGACAGCGGCTGGAGCCAACAAATGATGAACATCGAGCGCCATGTCGGACAACGTTCGCAATGACCTTTCCGACGATGCTGGCGCGCAAGCATCGGTCTTTGCAGCACTCGGCGACGAAACACGGCTTTTGCTGGTTGCAAAGCTCGCGCATCGCTCACCGCAGTCAATCACCCAACTCACGACCGGCTCAAAACTGACCCGACAGGCGATCAGCAGGCATCTGCGAGTACTGGAGGATGTCGGAGTTGTGGGCAGCGCGCGTCGCGGGCGTGAAAGCCTGTTCGCCTACAGGCCGGAGCCGATCTGCGGCATCGCGGCATACCTCGATTTGGTCGCCAAGCAATGGGACCAGTCGCTGGCGAGGCTAAAGTCGATAGTGGAGGCTTGAGCCCACATTTTTCCAGAACCGCCGCAATGGCCGGCCGATAACGGTCTTGCCGGACACGTCGGCGCCGGCCGCCGGTCGCAAAAAACGGACCGATCCACCGCCCGACGGCCGAATACCTTGCAATCTGCCGAGAAGTTCATATAAACGCGACTTCCGCTCGATCCCAGCCGGGAACTGAACGGACGGCTGTCTGCGCCTAGCGCGGCGGCAGGACCTGATCGGTCCGGCGTCCCGTGTTCCCGCCTTCATGAGCATTCGAGCCTTTCCCGAAGGGCACGAAGGGCTAGACGCCGGGACGAGCGCAACCGAGGAAAGGCTGTTCATGCCGCTTTACGAACATGTATTCCTGGCGCGACAGGATCTATCCCCACAGCAGGTCGAGGAATTGACGTCCCAATTTAAGGGCGTCATCGAGCAAATGGGCGGTTCGATTGCCAAGGCTGAATATTGGGGCGTGAAATCTCTGAGCTACCGTATTCGCAAGAACCGCAAGGCGCATTTCACGTTGCTCAATATCGATGCTCCCCCGGCCGCCTTGATCGAAGTCGAGCGCCAGCAGCGCATTAACGAAGACGTCTTGCGCTATCTGAGTATCCGCGTCGAGGAGCATGAAGCGGGACCGTCGGCCATGATGCGAAAGGCCGATCGGGATCGCGACCGCGATGATCGTCGCGGCGACCGCCGGCGCGATCGCGATGATCGTGACGATCGTCGCCCGCGCGAGGGGCGCGACGGCGGCGATGACGCCGATACCAACGCGGCGCAGGAGTAGTAAGCATGAGCATGGCACAGGCTGGCGCTCGCCGGCCATTTTTTCGCCGCCGCAAGACGTGCCCGTTTTCGGGCGCCAATGCGCCAAAAATTGACTACAAGGATGTCCGGCTGCTGCAACGCTATGTTTCCGAGCGCGGCAAGATTGTCCCGAGCAGGATTACGGCGGTTTCCGCCAAGAAGCAGCGCGAATTGGCGAAGGCCATCAAACGCACGCGCTTTCTCGGCCTGCTGCCCTATGTAATCCGCTAGCGCCGCCTGCGCGCAAATGCGGGCGCATGAAACGGAATCTGCCATAGGGATGGAATAATTGAACGCGGGCATTCGGAGCCACCTCAGTTGCAATCGCGCGTGCAGGCGTGGCCGGCTTCGATTTCTGCGCGACGCGCCATTGGTTCGGCTCGCCGGCGACGGCGCGCAATGACCGACGAATGATAACGCTGCCTTCCGGGTACCCTCGGTTGGCCATTTGGTTGGGGCGAACGACGCTTCGTCTCTAACCGCTCATGCTCGGCGAGCGGGACAGCTTCGATGATGCAGATCGCTTTGATGGCATTGGGCGCGGGCGCTGCCTCGGCCCTACTATTTGCGTCGATCGCCTCGGCGTCGCTACTCTCGATCATCCTTTTTTTTCTGGCCGCGCTGCCTATTCTGATTGCGGCGTTGGGCTGGAACCATTGGGCGGCATTGGGAGCCGCGATCGTAGCGGCGCTGAGCCTCGCGGGCGCATTCGGGTTCTTCTTTTTCCTCAATTTCTTGCTCAGCGTCGGCCTACCAGCGTGGTGGCTTGGATATCTGGCGCTGCTGGGACGGTCCGGCACCACACCGGGCGACGTCGAGTGGTACCCTG
>JACQAE010000242.1 GCA_016195095.1 Pseudomonadota bacterium | reverse complement strand
CGCGCGCGCGCGCGCCTGGGCGGACGACCTCGGGCGGCAGCGAATAGGTGCGCATGAATCGCTCGTTGCACACCAGCAGGCGCCCGTCCTTGTCGAACATGCACAAGCCGTGCGACATGTTGTTCATGGCGGCATCGAGGCGCTCATTGGCGCCCTTGAGTTCGTGGGTCTTGTCCTCGAGCCGCGCCTCGCGTTCGGCGAGCGAGGCCTCCGAATCGAGCAAGCGCTGAAATTGCTTGCTCAACGCCGCCAACAGGAAGGCCGAGCACAGCACCGCGAGAATCGTGCCGACGCCGATGAGAATCGCGCGCCCGCGCCAGTGCTTCAACGCCGCCGATTGCGATACCTCGACATTGACGACCAGCGGATAATCGCGCAGCGGCCGCACGGCGACGAGGTGCGTATCGCCCGGCTCGGCGGTGTCGGTTGTGCGGAAATTGCCGCCGCCACGCGCCGCCAGCGCGTACCAGGGCGAGTAAGGCGCGATGGTCTTGCCGACGTCCGACGCGGCCGCCAGATGGCGCACCAGCACGGCGCCGTCGCGGCGCACGAGCGCCAGCGACTGGCCGCGAATCGCGGTCAGCGCATTGTAGATATTGTGGAAATATTCCGTCTTGAGCGCCACGCCGACGACGCCCAGGAATTCGCCCTTGGCATCGACGAGACCGCTGCTGAAAACGATGATGCTGTCCCCGGTCACCCGCGCCATGACCGGCAGGCTGATGTGCAGCTTGCGGCGCTGATCGCCGTTATCGCGATGGGAGAGGAAGCGGAAAAATTCGCGATCGGAAAGTCCCAATTCGGGTATCGGCCACGTCCGCGACGTGTTGACAAGCTTGCCTTTATGGTCGGCGATGAAGATGAAATCGGACTGCGGCAGCCGCCCGCGACGCTCCTTGAGCAGCTCGTGGACCGCGGGCGTGGAGTACACGCGCGCGAAATCTCCCGGCGATGTCGCGCGATCGGCGTCGATGCGCTCGCGCAACTCGGCAAGAACGATCTCGGCGGCCTGCACCGAGCGCTCCGTCTGCGCCGCCAGGACGCCGGCAATATTGCCGCTGTCGGTGGTCGCGTCGCGCAGCGCGTCGTCGCGCAGCGCCAGGAGCGTGACGCCGATCGCAATCACGGAAAAGCCGATCATGGCGAAGGCCACGCAGATCAGCCTGCGGAACGTCGCGCGGTGCAGCGTTTTTTGCATTGTGGGTAGACCGGTTAATCGACATGCGAAAAGTACCGGACACTCGTTAGTAACTCCTAAAATTGTTGCGATTGGCACCGAGCGCGCGGCGGCGGGCTGGTGCGCGCATGGCGGCGATGACACGTCGCCATTAACGCGCGAGGCCGCCCATAAATGGCGGTAATGTTGACTGCTCCGCGCGGGCTTGGCTGGGCGTGAGTTTTCGCGATCGGCACGGCTTGGCGCCGGGCGCCAAGCTTGGCTTGGTATGGTTTTACCCTGCTTGCAGGATTTCCACCTGGCCATGCACGACGACGGCGTTGCGGCCGCGGCGCTTGGCGTTGTAGAGGCCGGCGTCGGCGGCCTCGATCAGCGTCTGCGCGTTGTCGTCGCCGGCCGGATAGAGCGAGCCGACGCCGATGCTGACGGTGACGAGCTTCGCCGGCGCTGCGGCGTTGGTGATATTGCGCTCGACGATGGCGCAACGCAGCGCCTCGGCGATGTCGATCGCCTTGTCCGCCGGCGCTCCCGGCAGCAAGAGCGTGAACTCCTCGCCGCCATAGCGCGCGGCGAAATCCGAACTGCGGCCGGCGGCGGCCATGATCGTCTCGCCGACGAGACGCAGGCAATGGTCGCCGGAGAGATGGCCATAGGTATCGTTGAACAGTTTGAAGTGATCGACGTCGATCATCAAAAGGCTGACCGGCTCGCCGGTGACCCGCGCGCGCCGCCATTCGGCCTCGAGCCGGGCGTCGAAGCTGCGGCGATTGGCGAGGCCGGACAGGGAGTCGATCGAGGCAAGCTCCTCAAGGTGCCGGTTGGCCGAGCGCAGGTCGTTCTCGCGCTTGGCCAGCTTTCCCGCCATGTCGTCGAGCGCGGCAGCGAGCGGCGCGAATTCGGCCGCCCAGGCCCGCCGGCGCGGGCCGAGCCCCGCCTCGCCGCGTCCGATGCGGGTCGACATGCGCGCCAACTCGCGGATCGGCTCGACAATCAGCCGCTCGCCGCCGAACCAGGCGCCGAACAGGATGACCAGCGCGATCAGCGCGAGTTGCAGATAGGCGATGTTGGTTTCGCGGCCGATATCGCGCAGGACCTCGCTTTCGTCGAGGCCGACGACGAGGCGGGCCTGCGTCCCCGGCAGGCTGGCAAACGCCGTGATGCGGCGCACGTGGTCGACGCTCTCCGCCACCATCGTTCCGCGCGCTTTTCCCAGGATTTCGCCAATCAGCGCGTTACCGGCGAAATTGCTGCCGATGACCTCGCCGAGCCCGGTGCTGCCGGCGATGACCGTGCCCTTGCTGTCGATGACAAAGACCGTGGCATGGGCGCGGTCCGACATCTCCTTGGCCAGGCGCGAAATCCAGCGCAGATCAACGGAGGCGAGCAGCATCGCCTCCATGCTTCCCGTGGCGCCGCGAATGGGCTGCGCGGCGATGATGGTGGGCTCGCGCGAGGCGCGGTTGATGATGTAGTCGCCGAGGATGAAGCTCAGACTGTCGCGGGCGCTGGCGAAATAGGGCCGGTCGGACACGTCGATGCCGACGGCGTTGACGCGGGTGCTGCAGGTGATGCGGCCTTGCGTCCCGGTCACCGAGATGCCGAGCAGCCAGGGCACGCTGGTCTTGAAACCGGTGAGCAGATCAACGCAGTCGCCGCCGGCCCGCATCAGCGCCATGTAGTTGCGTGCGGCCACCTGCATGACCGCGCGCGTCGCCTCGACGATCTGCGACTGGGCGTCAACGCCGCTGCGCAGGATATCGACGGCCTTAGTGTGGGCGGCTTCAATGCGCGCCGTGCGCGTCGCCTCGACCAGGCGGACACGGTCGAGCATGGGCAGCAGCAGCACCAGAAGGGCGAGCAGCAACAGCCGCGCGCGGACGCTGAGCTTGGTAAGCTCCGGCCGCGCGGAAGCGCCTGGGATTGTCCGCTGACTTGCCATACCCTGTCCCGACCCCCGCGGCACGATAGCCAAGAGAAGTGAAAACACCGTTTGTGGGACGCTTAAAAGTTAAGGCATCCGCGCGCATGAACGTTGACGGCTCCGCCGATACGGCAAACCACGGCCTTGCCGGCGTACGCGCCGCCATCGCCGCCGCTTGCCGCGATGCCGGCCGCGATCCGACGGCGGTCACCCTTGTCGCCATCTCCAAGACCTTCGCCGTGGCGCAAATCGAGCCGGTTATTGCCGCCGGGCAGCGCGTTTTCGGCGAAAACCGCGTGCAGGAGGCAAAGGCCAAATGGCCGCCGCTCCTTTCCGCGCATGCTGGTATCGCGCTGCATCTGGTCGGGCCATTGCAGTCGAACAAGGCGCGCGAAGCCGTTAACCTGTTCGCCGCCATCCATTCGCTCGACCGGCAAAGTCTGTGCGCGGCGCTCGCCAAGGAGGTGGCGCGCCTCGGGCGCTGTCCGCAACTGTTTGTCGAGGTCAATACCGGGGCAGAGCCGCAAAAGGCCGGCGTCCTGCCGCAGGCCGCGGACGCGTTCCTGCGGGCCTGCCGCGACGTCTACGACCTTCCCGTCGCCGGATTGATGTGCATTCCCCCGCTCGCGGAGCCGCCGGCGCAACATTTCGCGCTTGCCGCCAAGATCGCCGCAAGAAATGGACTAAAATTTCTATCCATGGGCATGAGCGCGGATTTCGCGCTTGCCATCCGCTTTGGCGCCACCCATGTGCGCGTCGGCACGGCGATTTTTGGGCAGCGCCCGAAAGCCGCGCCCTGAGCCTGGGGATTTACTGAATTACGATTCTCGTTCTTCTCCCGATGTACCTGAGCAGCCAGCGCAATCGATTTTTGTGCAACGCAACGCAGCCGGCCGTCGGTGCGAGGCCGGCGCGGGCGACATGCACGAATACGGCGCTGCCGCGCCGCGCGACGCGCGGGCGCGCGTTGTGGTCGATCTCCACCACCAGATCGTAAAGCGCGTCGTCGCGCCAAAGCCGGTCGGCGCCGCCCGCCGCCGTGCCGCGCAGCGGCCGGTTATAGCGCCGGTCTGCGGGATCCTCGCACCAGGCATCCTCGCGTCTGATGCGCGCCAGCGGCAATCCCGAGGCCGGCGGTGGGCCGCGATCCGCCCGCCACCACAGGCGCAGCGGGCGAAACGTTCCGCGCGGCGTCGCGCCGTCGCCTTCGCGCTTGTTGGCGCGAATTCCGCCGCGTCCAAGCGCCACCGGCAGGCGGTGCGGGCCGGCCGCGAGCCAGCCTTGCATGCGATTGCCGGCGCGCGCGGAAATACGCAGGGAGGCGAATTTTCGCGTCCTCACCCTTGGCTCCGCGCAGAATTTCGCATGGCGCATGGTGTTAACCTTGTGCGCGAAGATTATATGTGGAGCCGCGATCGTGTCCGACGCGTCGTCGCCGGCGCGCGGTCGCGGTTGCGTCAGGCGACCGTTGGCGACGGTGTCGCAACGAATTGGGGCGCCGGAGCGCTTGCTCTTTTGACCGCAAATGTTCTACTTCGCAACTGCGGGATTGGTGGTCGTCCCGGAGGCGGCACGCAATGGCAAGTACACGCAAGATTTTGATCGTCGACGATGACGCCGAGCTGCGCGAGGCGCTGGTCGAGCAGCTTTCGCTGCACGACGAATTTGATTCGGAAGGCGTCGAAACCGGGACAAAGGGCGTCCAAGCGGCCAGGAACGGACAGGTGGACCTCGTCATCATGGACGTCGGCCTGCCCGATATCGACGGCCGCGAGGCGGTGCGGATCCTGCGCAAGGGCGGCTTCAAGGCGCCGATCATCATGCTCACCGGCCACGACACCGATTCCGACACCATTCTCGGTCTCGAATCCGGTGCCAACGACTATATCGTCAAGCCGTTCCGCTTCGCCGTGCTGCTGGCACGTATCCGCGCGCAACTGCGCCAGCATGAGGCCAGCGAGGACGCGGTCTTCACCATCGGACCCTATACGTTCCGGCCAAGCTCGAAATTGCTGGTCAATCCCAAGGGCAACAAGGTGCGCCTGACGGAAAAGGAAACGGCGATCCTGCGCTTTCTGTTTCGCGCCGGCCAGCGCCCGGTGTCGCGCGAAGTGTTGCTGCAGGAGGTCTGGGGCTATAATTCCGGCGTCACCACCCATACGTTGGAGACGCATATCTACAGGCTACGCCAGAAGGTGGAGAAGGATGCCGCCACGCCCGCCATCCTGGTGACCGAGGCCGGCGGCTACAAGCTGGTTCCGTAAGCCGCGGCATGGCCATCGAGGACGACATCTCTCTCCTTCGCCTCTCCGCGCGCGCCGACAAGCCCGACGAACCCGAGCTGGTCATCGGTCCCGGCACGCTAGTCGGCGAATATTCGCTGCTCATCGAAACCAAGCGCGCGGTAACCGCGACCGCGATCGAGCCATCGACGGTCATTCGCATTTCGCGCAACCTGTTTCTCAAGACGCTTGAAGGCTTTCCCGACGCCGCCGGGCGGCTGCGCAAGATGGTCGCCGCGCGCGCCGAACAGATGACCGCCGACATGCAGGGCGTGCGCAAGTGGCTGGGCGAGGCGCCCAATTACCGCTGAAAACGCGAGCGGCTACTATTTTTCCAGCGCCAGCTTCAACGTATTGAAGTGATCGAGCCGCGCGCGCGATTTGTCGCGCGCCGCTTCGTCCTTGGCATCGGCGATATCTTCCTGCGCGTCCCGGATCGCCTCCGCGATCATCGCCGGATCAAGCTCGTCGACGCGCACGGCGTGTTCGGCAAGCACGGTCAACCCCGATGTGCCGACCTCGGCGAAACCTCCGCGCACCACCACGCGTGTCGCCGCGCCGTCGCGATAGAGGGTGAGCACGCCGGGCTTGAGGGTCGCCACGTAGGGCGCGTGTCCGGCCAACACGCCAAACTCACCCTCCTCGCCGGGCACATCGACCTGATCCACCGCGTCGGAAAACACGAGCGCCTCCGGCGAGTGCGCCGCCATTGAACCCTAGGCGGCTTCCGCCGCCATTGAACCCTAGGCGGCTTCCGCCGCCAGGCGTTTGCCCTTCTCGATCGCCTCTTCCATGGTGCCGACCATGAAGAACGCGGCCTCCGGCAGGTGGTCGTATTTGCCCTCCACCAGCCCCTTGAAGCCGCGGATCGTGTCAGCGAGATCGACAAGCTTGCCCGGCGATCCGGTGAACACTTCCGCCACATGGAACGGCTGCGAAAGAAAGCGCTCGATCTTGCGCGCGCGCGCCACGGCGATCTTGTCCTCCTCCGACAACTCATCCATGCCGAGAATGGCGATGATGTCCTGCAGCGCCTTGTAGCGTTGCAGCACCTGCTGCACGCGCCGCGCGATATTGTAGTGCTCCTCGCCGACAATCAGCGGCGAGAGCATGCGCGAGGTCGAATCGAGCGGGTCGACCGCCGGATAGATGCCCTTGGCGGCGATGTCGCGCGAGAGCACGGTGGTCGCGTCAAGATGGGCGAAGGAGGTCGCCGGCGCCGGGTCGGTGAGGTCGTCGGCGGGCACGTAGATCGCCTGCACCGAGGTGACCGAGCCCTTGGTGGTCGTCGTGATGCGTTCCTGCAGCGCCCCCATGTCGGTCGCGAGCGTCGGCTGATAGCCGACGGCGGAGGGGATGCGGCCGAGCAGCGCGGAGACTTCCGAGCCGGCCTGGGTGAAGCGGAAGATGTTATCGACAAAGAACAGCACGTCCTGGCCCTGGTCGCGGAAATGCTCGGCCACGGTCAACCCGCTCAGGCCGACGCGCGCGCGCGCGCCGGGCGGCTCGTTCATCTGGCCATAGACCAGCGCGCATTTCGAGCCCGCGGTCGAGCCTTTGTTCTTCTTGGGGTCCTTGTTGACGCCGGAATCGATCATCTCGTGATAGAGGTCGTTACCCTCGCGCGTGCGCTCGCCGACGCCGGCGAATACCGAATAGCCGCCATGCGCCTTGGCCACGTTGTTGATCAGTTCCATGATCAGCACGGTCTTGCCGACGCCAGCGCCGCCGAACAGCCCGATCTTGCCGCCCTTGGCATAAGGCGCCAGCAGGTCGACGACCTTGATGCCGGTGACGAGAATTTCCGATTCCGTCGACTGGTCGGTATAGGCCGGTGCCGGCTGGTGGATGGCGCGCCGCGTCGCCGTGCTGACCGGCCCCATCTCATCCACCGGATCGCCGACCACATTGATGATGCGCCCGAGCGTCTCGTCGCCGACGGGAACCGTGATCGGGCCGCCGGTGTCGGTGACTTCCTGGCCGCGCACCAGGCCCTCGCTCGTATCCATGGCCACCGTGCGCACCGTTGATTCGCCCAGATGCTGGGCGACCTCGAGCACCAGCCGGTTACCCTGGTTCTTGGTCTCGAGCGCATTGAGGATCGCCGGCAGTTCGCCATCGAACTGCACGTCGACGACGGCGCCGATGACCTGCGTGATTCGTCCAACCGCGTTTGCCATGTGTATCCCTTAATCCCGCGAAAATGCCGTCGTTTGCCTCACAGCGCTTCCGCGCCGGAAATGATTTCGATGAGTTCCTTGGTGATCATCGCCTGGCGCGTGCGATTGTAGCGCAGCGTCTGCTTGCGGATCATCTCGCCGGCGTTGCGCGTGGCATTGTCCATGGCGCTCATGCGCGCGCCTTGTTCGGAGGCGGCGTTCTCCAGGAGCGCGCGGAAAATCTGCACGCTGATGTTGCGCGGCAGGAGTTCCGCCAGAATGTCTTCCTCGTCGGGCTCGTATTCGTAGATCGCGGCGGCGGCGGCGGCATCGGCGGCGGGATCGGGAAACACCGCCGGGATGATCTGCTGCGCCGTCGGTATCTGCGCCATGACCGAGCGGAAGCGCGAAAAGAACAGCGTGCACACGTCGAAGGCGCCCTGCTCATAGAGCGCGACGATCTTCTCGCCGATGGCGGCGGCATGGTCGAACCCGACCTGGCGCACGCCGCGCAGCTCGACCGTCTCGACGATCTGGCGCTCGTGGAGGCGTTTGAGCTGATCGTAGCCCTTGCGACCGACGCAGAAGAACCGCACCTCCTTGCCTTCATTGGCAAGGGCCGTTGCGCGCTCGCGCGCCAGCCGCACGATGGTGGCGTTGAACGGGCCGCACAGGCCGCGTTCCGCCGTGCACACGAGCAGGAGATGCCTGCGCGCCGACCCGGTTCCGGCGAGCAGCTTGGGCGCGCTCGCCATGTCGCCGACGGCCCGCATGATGTTGCGCAGCACCTTGTCCATGCGTTCGGCATAGGGCCGCGCGGCCTCCGCGGCCACCTGCGCGCGGCGCAGCTTGGAGGCCGCGACCATCTGCATGGCCTTGGTGATCTTCTGCGTCGCCTTGGTGGCGGCGATGCGCACGCGCATGTCCTTGAGGCTGGCCATGGAAGGCTAATTCCCCGCGCGCCTAGGCGAATGTCTTGGCGTGGCGCTCGACGACGGCCTTGAGCTTGGCCGCCGTGGCGTCGGTCAAGTCGTTGGTTGAGCGAATGTCGTCGAGAATTTCGCCATGCGCGCTGCGCAACAGCGAGAGCAAACCTTTCTCGAAGTCGCGCACGCGATCGACCGCGAAGGCGTCGAGATAGCCGTTGACGCCGGCATAGACGACGCAAACCTGCTCCTCCATCTTCAACGGCGAGAACTGCGACTGCTTGAGCAGTTCGGTCAGCCGCGCGCCGCGATTGAGGAGCCGCTGCGTGGTGGCGTCGAGGTCGGAGCCGAATTGCGCGAACGCCGCCATTTCGCGGTATTGCGCGAGTTCGCCCTTGATGCGCCCGGCCACCTTCTTCATCGCCTTGGTCTGTGCCGCCGAGCCCACGCGCGACACCGAAAGTCCGACGTTCACCGCCGGGCGGATGCCCTGATAGAACAGGTCCGTCTCCAGGAAGATCTGGCCGTCGGTGATCGAGATGACGTTGGTCGGAATATAGGCGGAAACGTCGTTGGCCTGCGTTTCGATGATGGGAAGCGCGGTGAGCGAGCCGGCCTTGTTGTCGTCGTTCATCTTCGCGGCGCGCTCGAGGAGCCGCGAGTGCAGGTAGAAGACGTCGCCCGGATAGGCCTCGCGGCCGGGCGGGCGGCGCAGCAGGAGCGACATCTGGCGGTAGGCCCAGGCGTGCTTGGTGAGGTCGTCGTAGATCACGAAGGCGTGGCCCTTGTTGTCGCGCACGTCCTCGCCGATCGAGGTGCCGGAGTAGGCGGCCATGAACTGGAGCGGCGCGGGGTCCTCGGCGCCGGCCGCCACGACGCAGGTGTAGGGCATGGCGCCGTTCTTCGTCAGGGTGTCCACGACGTTCGCGATGGTCGAGGCCTTCTGGCCGATGGCGACGTAGATGCAGACGACGTCCTGGCCCTTCTGGTTGATGATGGCGTCGACGCAGAGCGCGGTCTTCCCGGTCTGGCGGTCGCCCAGGATCAGCTCGCGCTGGCCGCGGCCGATGGGGATCATCGCGTCGATCGACTTCCACCCGGTCTGGAGCGGCTCCTTGACCGGCTGGCGCTCGACGACGTTCATGCCGCGGCCTTCGACGTTTCGGAACTTCTTGGCGGGGATCGGGCCCTTGCCGTCGAGCGGCTGGCCGAGCGCGTTCACCACGCGGCCGAGCATCTCGGGGCCGACGGGGACCTGCGCGATCCGGCCGGTGCACTTGGCGATGTCGCCTTCCTTGATGCCGCGGTCCGAGCCCAGGATGACGCAGCCGACGGAGTCCTCTTCGAGATTGAGGGCCTGGCCGAAGACGCCGCCGGGGAACTCGACGAGCTCGCCGGCCTGGACGCTGTCGAGGCCGTAGACGCGCGCGATGCCGTCGCCGACCGTGAGCACCACGCCGACCGACTCCATCTTGAGGTCGGTCTGGTACCCCTGGATTTCCTTCTGGATGACGGCGCTGATCTCTTCGGGTCGGATGGCAGCCATAAACGGCTATCTCCTCTGTAGTTGCCTGAACTTCTCGCCGATTTCCTTGAGGCGGTGGTCGACCGTCCCGTCGATCACGCTGTCGCCGAACATCACGAGCATGCCGCCCTTGACCGAGGGGTCGACGCGGGCGTCGATCGCGATCTTCTTG
>JACQAE010000230.1 GCA_016195095.1 Pseudomonadota bacterium | reverse complement strand
GTCCAGGTCTGCCGCGGCGACGACCTCAAGGCCAGCGTCGCCGCCTGCACCCGCATCATCGAACGCGGCGGCGCGCCGCCCATCGACCGCGCGTCGGCTTATATCAACCGCGCCTTCGCCTATACCGAATGGGGCGAATATGACCGCGCGATTCGCGACAGCGACGACGCGATCCGCCTCGACGCCACGCAGGTCAATGGCTGGATCAACCGCGCCCAGGCCTATTACCGCAAGAACGATTACGCGCGCGCCATCGCCGATTTCGACGCGGCGCTGCGTCGCGAGCCGAAATCCGCCGTCGCGCTCCTCGGCCGCGGTTCGGCCTACGAACGCACCGCCGACTATGATCGCGCGATCCGCGATTTGAGCCAGGCAGCGCGGCTCTCCCCGCGCGACAGCACGACGTTTCACAACCGCGGCCTCGCCTATTACGGCAAGCGCGACTTCGACCGCGCCATCCGCGACTTCGACGAATCGATTCGGCTCGCGCCCAAGGATGCCGTCAGCTACAAGGCGCGCGCGGACGCCTACGATGAAAAAGGACTCTATGACATCGCGCTGCGCGACTACGACCAGGCCATCCGCCTCGACCCCGACGACAGCGGCGGCTACCACAATCGCGGCATCACCTACGGCCACAAGCGCGACTATGACCGCGCCATCGCCGATTTCGATCAGGCGATCAAGCGCAGCCCGAATGACGCCATCTCCTACCGCGCGCGCGCCGACGCCTATGAATCGAATGGCCAATTCGATCACGCGCTGCGCGATTACGACCAGGCGATCGTGCTCGACCCACGGCAGGCGAAATTCTTCAACAACCGCGGTCACACCTATCGCCGCAAGGGCGAATTCGATCTCGCCATTCGCGATTTCGACGCCGCCATCGCGCTCGACGCGAAATTCGCGACCGCCTTCCTCAATCGCGGCCTGGCCTATGAGCAAAAGGGCGACAGCGCGCGCGCCATAACCGACATGCGCAGCACGCTCGACCTCGACCCCAACGAATCGCTGGCCGGCGCGGCGCTCGCGCGCCTGCAGGACGCCGCGCCGGCGGCATTGGCGGCGCCCGCCGCGGCCGTCGCCGCCCTCTCCGTGCCGCCGCATTCCCAGCGGCAGCCGGCGCCCACCCCGGCCACGGCGCCGCTGCAACGCCGCGTCGCGCTGGTGATCGGCAATGGCGCCTATCGATTCGCCAACCCGCTGCCCAACCCCGCCAACGACGCAGGCGATGTCGCGGCGGCGTTGCGCCGGCTCGGCTTCGACGTGGTCGAGGGGCGCGACCTCGACAAGCGCGGCATCGAGGATCGGGTACGCGAATTCGCCCGCAAGCTCGACCGTGCCGACTTGGCATTGTTCTTCTATGCCGGGCATGGAATCCAGGTGGGCGGCAAGAACTACATCGTGCCCATCGACGCCAAGCTTGAACGGCCTGGCGACCTGAGCTTCGACACCGTTGAGGTCGGCCAGGTACTCGCGCAGATGGAAGCCGAGCAGCGCGTCAACCTCGTGTTTCTCGACGCCTGCCGCGACAATCCGCTGGCGCGTTCGCTGGCGCGCTCGCTCGGCGCGCGCTCCGCAGCGGTGGGTCAGGGATTGGCGGTTATCCACAGCGCGCTCGGCACCATGATTTCCTTCGCCACCCAGCCCGACAATGTCGCCCTCGACGGGGAGGGCCGCAACAGTCCGTTCTCCGCGGCCCTGGTCAAGCATCTGGCTACGCCGCATATCGATATCGGCGTGATCATGCGCCGCGTGCGCGCCGAGGTTGTCGAGGCGACGAAGGGAAAGCAGGTGCCATGGGATCATTCCTCCCTCATCGGCGAGGTCGTGCTCGCGCGCTGAAGGGCGGCGAGGCGTGGGCAGGTTTTGCGGCGGGCACATGGCTGACATGCGAGCGCACCCGTTGCGCGCCGCGTGCGCGGCGAACATAGTTCGCCGGCGCTGATTGCCGGCGGTTGTGGCGTCCTCCCAAAACGCAGCCGTTGCGCAGCCAGCCGTTCCCCTCTGAAAGGTGAAAGTCGGCGTCTTGCCGACATGACTTCGCCGGGCCCTCGGGCCCGGCGATTTTTTTATCAAATCCGCCTCAGGGCATTTTCCGGAAACGCGGAACCGATTCGCCGCGAAAAATGTGGCAAGGCCGAAGAAAATCGAGCGCTTTCCAATTCAATCGCAACGCGACGCGCTCCGGCGCGAGAGTTATTGCGGCGTCCGACGCCTCACGCCCACAGGCGCTCTTTTTCGAGTCCCTTGTAAAGGTCGGCGACATACTCGCCATAGCCGTTGAACAACAGCGTCGGCCGCCGCTGTCCGGTGCCCAGCACTTCCTCGCTCGCCTGGCTCCAGCGCGGATGCGAAACCTCCGGATTGACGTTGGCCCAGAAGCCGTATTCGGCGGCCTGCAATGATTCCCAGAAGCTCTTCGGCTGCTTGTCCGTGAAGGTGAAATGCGTGATCGACTTGATCGACTTGAACCCGTATTTCCACGGCACCGCCAGCCGCAGCGGCGCCCCCATCTGCTTGGCCACCGGCTTGCCATAGGCGCCGGTCACCATGAAGGCGAGTTCGTTCGTGGCTTCCGCCATCGTGAGCCCTTCGCGATAGGGCCACGGATACCAGCTCTGGCGCTGGCCGGAGGCGACGGACTTGTCGAGGAATGTTTCCATTTGCAGGTATTTCGCCGACGCCAGCGGCTTGGCCAGTTCGACAAGCTTGGCCAGCGGAAAACCCGACCACGGGACGGTCATCGACCAGGCTTCGACGCAGCGATGGCGATAGAGCCGCTCCTCGATCCCCACCTTGCGCATGAGATCGTCGATGCCGATCTCCTGTTCCTTCTCCACCATGCCGTCGATCTTGATCGTCCATGGCCGGATTTTCAGCGCCTGCGCCGGCTTGGCGACCGCCTTCGACGAGCCGAATTCGTAGAAGTTGTTGTAGGTCAGGTTCTTTTCTTCATCCGTGATCGGCCGGTCGAGCGTGTACTTGCCATTGCGCTTGGCCGGATAAAGATCGATGGACGGATCGGGTGCGTCGGCGGCGCGCTGGGCGCGGGCGATAGTGGGCGAGAGGCTCAGCGCCACCGCGCCGCTCGCGGCGAGAAACGCGCGCCGGTCGAAAAAAAACCTCTCCGGGGTGGCCGCGCTCTCGGGCAGTTCCCAGCCGCGACGGTGAATGACGTTCATGGCAATATCCTCCACGCTGTGGGGTCGCGGCCCGACCGAAGCGCCGCGCGCGAAATGTCGTGACGATTGCGAGCGCGGTCGGGCCCACGGGCACGAACCGGCGCCGCCGATCGGCCCGACGCAAGCCGGCGGGATTCTAGGTCAATACGCGTCTCACCGGCAAATCACGTCGGCGCTATGCGCGCGTGAGCCCGCGCGCCGGCGTCGCCTTGCCATGGCAAAACGGTCACGCGGCGGCGGACTTGCGCGCCGCCACGATCTGCTCGGCCGCCTTGCCGGCGAATTCCGCCATATGGTCGAATTTGAAGGTGTAAGTCCCCACGCCCGCCGTCGCCGAGCGGATTTCGACGATGAAATTGCCGATCTCCGATTCCGGCATCAGCGCCTTGACCATGTCCCATCCGTCCCAGCCCTCGCGCGTATCAAATCCAAGAATCTGGCCGCGCCGCGCCGACAGGATGGCGTTGATCTTGGCCGTCGCGTCGGACGGGCACACGATCTCGACCGCGTGAATCGGCTCGAGCAGAACCGGGCTGCATTGCGGCAATCCTTCGGTCACCCCGATGCGGCCGGCGATGCGAAAGGCCATGTCGGAAGAATCGACGCTGTGGTAGGAGCCGTCGATCAGCGCCACGGTGACATCGACGACCGGAAAACCGAGCGGGCCGTGCTTGAGCGCCTCGATGATGCCCTCCTCCACGGCGGGAATGTAGTTGCGCGGCACGACCCCGCCGCTGATGCGTTCCTCGAACACGAACCCACCGCCGCGCGGCAAGGGGTTGATGTCGAGCACGACGTCACCGAACTGACCGTGGCCGCCCGACTGTTTCTTGTGGCGGCCGCGCTGCACGATCGGCTTCTTGATCGTCTCACGGTAACCGACATTGGGCGTGCGCCGTTCGATGGCGACGCCGAACCGGTCCGCCAGCCGCTCGGTGGCGACGCGCAGATGCATCTCGCCCTGACCCCACAGAATGACCTCGTGGGTCTCCGCGTTATGCACCACCACGACGGAGGGGTCCTCGTCCACGAGCTTGTTGAGCGCCTGTCCGAGCTTGACGTCGTCCTTGCGTTCCTTGGCGGCGATGGCAATGGCCAGCACCGGCGCATGCGGTACGACGGCGATGACCGGCGCGTGCGGTTGCTTGGCGGCGGAGAGCGTGTCGCCGGTGCGGGCGTGGTCGAGCTTGCCGAATGCCACGGTTTCGCCCACCCCCGCCGCGCCGCGTTTTTCGCTGCTGTTGCCGAGCAGATTGAACACGCCGGACACCCGTCCGGCCTCCGTCTCCGTCGTTTGCAGCGTCGTGCCGTCGCCGATCTCGCCGGCGAGCACGCGCGCGATCGACATCTTGCCGCCATGCGTCGAATGGTGGGTCTTGAGCACGACCGCGACCGGGTCCTTTCCCGTCACGCCGAGCCGCGCCGCCGTCGTCGCCACGCCGGGCGATTCGTGGCGCAGCGCCTTCATCAGCCGCAATATTCCGTTGGCGCGGGTGGCGACCCCGATTAGCACCGGGCATACGAGGCCGTCGCGCAATTCCTTGGCGAGGTCGTCGAAAATGCGGTCCTGCGGCGGCGGGATGTCCTCGAGCAGCTGTTCCATCAGCGCATCGTCGTGATCGGCGAGCGTTTCTAGCATGGTGAAACGCGCTTCCTTTTCGCGCTCGCGATTTTCGTCGGCGAGCGGGACGATCTGCGAGGGCGCGTGTTCGGTATAGACGTAGGCGCGCTCGAGCGCGAGGTCGACGAAGCCGGAAATGATGTCGCCGTTCCAGATGGGAATTTGGCGCAGCAGCAACGGCACGCGCGAGGCCGGCCGCAGCAATTGCAGCGTGTCGCGGACGCGCTTATCGGCCTTGTCGATCTTGTTGAGGAAGAGAACGCGCGGAATTTTCAGATCCTCGAGCGCGCGCAGGATGAGCTGCAATTGCGGGACCTTCTTTTCGTCCGCCTCGCACACGACGACGGCCGCGTCGACCGCCGGCAGGACCGCACGCATGTCATGCATGAACTCGATCGATCCCGGGCAGTCGATAAACGTATAGGTGTCGTCCATGAATCGCGTCGAGGCGACGCTCAGTTCGACGCTCATCCGATGGCTGCGCGCCTCCTTGCTGGCGTCGCCGACCGTCGTTCCCGCCTCCACGGCGCCCTGACGCACGATGGTGCCGTCACGCGCCAGGATCGCCTCGAGCAGCGTCGTCTTGCCGCTCTGGAACGGCCCCACCAGCGCAATACACCGTGGGCCAATCGCTCTCGTGCCGCTTTGCGCCATCACCGCCTCCCGCGATACCGTCGTCGTGCCGTCACATGACGATATCGTTTCAGGAGGCGCGCACGCTGGCAAGGGGAGCGTTGGTCGCGGGCCTGGGGCCGCGCAACCACGTCATGCGCGGCCGCGCCAATGGCGCGACGATGATGGCGCGACGATGATGGCGAAAAAAACGCGCCGGCAATCGCGCGGCGCGCCGCATTTAACGGATTCGCGGTCTTGCCGCCAGCGCGGGCGAACGCTCAGCGCGCCTGCAATTCGAACGTCGCGACGCCGCCGGCGACCTGCAGCCCGGTCTGCCCGCCGACGCTCAACGGCTGCAGCGCGAACGTATTGTTCGATCCGCCGACGAGCGCGTTGGCGCCGAGCCCGACGCCGACGGTGGCGCTGGCGGTGACGCCGCCATAGGTGCCCGACAACGCGCCGCGCCCGATGCGCTGGGTTGGCGCAAACACCGCCCAGGTCAGCGTCGAACGATTGGTAAACCCGATATCAACGCCGATATTGCGGATGATGCCGCGATAGAATTCGGGTGCCGGGCCGGTATCGGGCCTGAACGTGCAATTGAATTCGTGCACACCGGCGATGATGAAATTGGCCCCGCCCGCGCCGGCGCATTCGAGGACACCCACGCGCAGGCGCGATTGCGCGTGCGCGTCCGGCTGCGCGAGCGCCAACAGCGCGGCGGCAATCAAGAAAAGCGAGAAACGACGAAGCATGACCTGACCCCTGTGCTGATCTCGTGCGCGTTGGCGTGATTTTCATCAACGTCGAAAGCGGTCCGCCGCGCGAAAACGAACTTATCCCATTATGCCGGATCGCATTCGCTGGCAAATCCCAAATCCGCTTTCGCCAAATGCGCCCTTGTGCCGATCCGCGGCAAGATTACATGACTGGTGGGCAAACGGAAATAGCCGCATGCGCTGATAACGCGCGCGGCGCCGATATCGGTTGCGCGGCGGCCGCCGCGTCTACCACCGCCCGCGCGCGCGGCGATTACCAGCGCCAAAGTCGCCGCCGTGGCGTCATCGCAGATTGCCGCAGAAGCGCTGGATGCGCTCGCAGGCCGCCTGGAGCAGCGGCGTCGCCGTCGCGTAGGAAATGCGGAACGCGGGGCCGAGGCCGAACGCCGAACCGTGCACGACCGCCACGCCCTCGGCGTCGAGCAGCTCGGTGACGAAATCCGCATCCGTCGCAATTGTCTTGCCCGAAGGCGCCGTGCGACCGATGACGCCGGCGCAGGAGGGAAACACGTAGAACGCGCCCTCCGGCGTCGGACATTTGACGCCATTGGCCTGATTGAGCATCGACACGACGAGGTCGCGCCGCTCCTTGAAGACCCGGTTGTGGGCGGCAATGAAATCCTGCGGCCCGTCGAGCCCCTCGACCGCCGCCCATTGTGCCGCCGCGTTCGGGTTCGTGGTCGATTGCGATTGCAGCGTCGCCATTGCCTTGATCAGCATCTCCGGGCCGCCCGCGTAACCGATGCGCCAGCCGGTCATGCAATAGGCCTTGGAAACACCGTTGAGCGTCAGCGTGCGATCATATAGCCGCGGCTCGACCTCGGCCGGCGTCGAGAACGTGAAGTCGTCATACACAAGATGCTCGTACATGTCGTCGGTGAGCATCCACACCTGCGCATGGCGCAGCAGCACGTCGGTGATCGCCTTGACCTCGGCGCGGCTATAGGCGGCGCCGGTCGGATTGGAGGGCGAATTGAAGATCAACCATTTCGTCTTGGCGGTGATGGCGCGATCGAGCGCCTCTGGGTCTATCTTGAAGCCGGACTGCATCGTCGTCGCGAGGATGACCGGCGTCGCGCCGGCGAGCAGGACAATGTCGGGATAGCTGACCCAATAGGGCGCCGGGATGATCACCTCGTCGCCGGGATTGAGCGTCGTCATCAGCGCGTTGAACAGTACCTGCTTGCCGCCAGCACCGACGCTGATCTGGCCGGGCTTGTAGTCGAGATTGTTCTCGCGCTTAAACTTGCGCGCGACCGCCGCCTTGAGCTCGGGAATACCGTCGACGTTGGTATATTTTCCCGCGCGGCCGTCGCGGATGGCCTTGATCGCGGCTTCCTTGATGTTCTCCGGCGTCTCGAAATCGGGCTCGCCGGCGCCGAGGCCGATGACGTCGCGGCCGGCCGCCTTGAGCGCGCGCGCCTTGTCGGTCACCGCGATGGTGGCCGATGGCTTGATGCGATGAAGCGAGTCCGCAAGAAAGGCCATGCATCGTCTCCCGCGCCCGATGGCGGCCACCGTCCTAGCGGGCATCGCCGATCGCGGCAAGCCGAAGCATGTGATGGACGCCATCAATTGCGCTGATCGGTGCGCGGGCGCTGGCGGCGCGCGCAACCATGGCGGCGAATTCGCCGCCGCGTCGTCGCGTTCGCGCCCAAGCGACGGTGTCCGCGCGACCAAAGCCACGCTGCGCGCCCGCGTTCGCGCCACAACCTTGGATTGCAAACCATCCGTTAGGCGGTTTTGCCTAAACGTAGCGCGGCGGCGCGATCGGAGGCGGAATGGCAGCAATATTGAGAACGGCCGAGCAGCGCGGCGAACGCGCCGGCGCGCGCGCCCAAACGCCGGAACGCCTGCGTTCGCGCCGGCTTGACGCCGCCATCTGGCTGCTCGTGGCGCTGGTCGCAGGTACGGTGCTGATCGGAGTGGCGTTTGGCCCATTTCGCCTCGACGCGCGTTCGTTTCTCGCGCCGGCCGGCGCTTGCGCCGCGCTTGGCGCGGCCGCGTGCTATTACCGCCGCCGCCGGCGCGACGAGGAGCGCCTCGCTTGCGCGCTCGAAGGCACCGCGCAGCTCACCGCCTTCGCCGCCGTCGGCG
>JACQAE010000229.1 GCA_016195095.1 Pseudomonadota bacterium | reverse complement strand
GCGCCGGTCGTGCGCTCCTCGCCGCTCTGCGTATCGGCGAACACGCCGGAGAGAATGCGCACCTGGTCGGGCTCGCGCCGCTGCGTGGTGAAACGCGACTGGCCGGGACGGCGGCGATCGAGGTCGCGCTGGATGTCGGCTGCGCAGAGCGCGATGCGCGGCGGACAGCCGTCGACGACGCAGCCGATCGCCGGCCCGTGGCTCTCGCCAAAGGTGGTCACGCGAAAAAGGTGCCCGAAGGTGTTGTGCGACATCGGTTTCGTTCCCCGCCGGTGGTAGCCCGCGCGCACGAAGCGGTCAAACGATGGAAAGGCCCGGTAAACAATGCTCGCCGCCATGGTCGCGCGCCGGCACGGAGGCGGCGCGGCCGCCGCCGCACGGCGCTTCGAGCGCACGCAAGACATGTCTCCGCTGAACCCGCATTCAGTCGCATGAACAAAAATTAATGGGAAGCTGAATTTCCGTTAAGCTACGGAAAAATAACAAGTTTTTCCATTTTTCATTTGCTGTCCGGGAGAAATTATGCGAGTGTCGTTTTCGGCGAGGGATAAGCGCACATGGGAGCCAGGAAATGCTCCCGGGCGTCATGCCGAAAGGCCGACAAGACCCGAGCCGGTCATATCGAGACGTAAAGGAAGCGAGCGATGGCTAAGAAGATGAAGAAGAAGGCGAAGAAGAAGAAGTAAATTGCAACGCGGGCCGCCCAAGCGGTTCGCGTCGATTTGTTTGCGCGCGGATGTCCACCCGGACGGCTCGCGCGCCGCCGGGCGGAAATCCGGCGCGGTTCTTCTCCAGGCAGTGCATTCTCAACGGAATGCGAAACTCACCTCTGAACAAGGATACGGATCATGGCTAAGAAGATGAAGAAGAAGGCGAAGAAGAAGAAGTAACGCCATCCGCGGGCCGTTCGCGGTTCGTGGTTTATTTCGCGCGCCGCAAGGTGCGTCGACGCAGCGGCCGGATGCGAATTCGGCCGTTTCGCGTTTCAACGCAATGCGCGCGATCCCGGCACGGTGGATCGCAACGCGCGCGAACGCACCCGCCGGCGCAAGACTGCGAATCGAACGGCGCGCGGCGCGGTTGGCCCCGATCGCTTCCCGTTTCGTGAGAACCGGAAAGCGCTCTTTTCTCCAGAGCCTTGTCGCATCTTCGCTTTGTCGTATTTTCCGTGGCAAACCGGTCCCCGCATCGCCGGAAATTGCGCTAGTCGTCCTTGCTGACCGTGATGTCTGGCGCGTCGGGATGCTTCATGCCGACGATATGGTAGCCGGCGTCAACGTGATGGATCTCGCCGGTCACGCCGCGCGACATGTCGGACAAGAGGTAGATCGCGGCGTCGCCGACTTCGCCGATCGTCACGCTGCGGCGCAACGGGGAATTATATTCGTTCCATTTGAGGATATAGCGGAAATCGCCGATGCCCGACGCCGCGAGCGTTTTGATCGGGCCGGAGGAAATCGCGTTGACGCGAATGTTACGCACGCCAAGATCGGCGGCGAGATAGCGCACCGACGCTTCGAGCGCGGCCTTGGCCACGCCCATGACGTTGTAATGCGGCATCCACTTCTCGGCGCCGTAATAGGTCAGCGTCAAGAGCGAGCCGCCATTGGGCATCAGCCGCTCGGCGCGCTGCGCCAGCGCGGTGAACGAATAGCAGCTCACGAACAGCGTTTTCGTGAAATTGTCCGCGGTCGTATCGATGTAGCGGCCGTCAAGCTCGTCCTTGTCGGAAAACGCCACCGCGTGGACGACGAAATCGATCGTGCCGAAGGCCGCCTCGACCGCCGCGAAGGCTAAGTCAAGCGTCGCGCCGTCGGTGACGTCGCAATGCCCGACCACGCGGCCGCCGACCTCCGCCGCCAGCGGCTCGACCCGCCGCTTGAGCGCGTCGCCCTGGTAGGTGAATGCCAGCTCGGCGCCATGCGCATGGGCGGCCTTGGCGATACCCCAAGCCAGCGACCGATTGTTGGCCAGCCCCATGATCAAGCCGCGCTTGCCGCGCAACAGGCCGCCGCCTTCCGGCATGATGTGCTCCGACGCGGCCAAAACCGGCCGCCGCCTCCTATCGCACAGGCTTTCGGGGCCAGCAAGCGACGCCATCGGACCATCGCCGGCAAGCGTTAACCTTGGCCGGCGCGGCCAATGGAATAGGCTGCCGGCACATGGTGTTGTCGCAGGCATAGGGGTGGCGTCGACGGCCAGCGGCGGCGCGGAGACTTTGGGCGATGGCTTTGGATGGGTTCCGGCGCGATGTGGAGGCGGCCATTCCGGCGCTGCGGCGCTACGCCCGCGCGCTGACCCGCAACGGCGAGACCGCCGACGACCTGGTGCAGGATACGCTGGTGCGCGCGCTGCGCTTCGAACACCTGTTCATCGGCGGCGAGGTGCGCAGCTGGCTCTACACGATCCTCACCAATCTCAACCGCAACCGCCTACGCACGCTTGCCCGCCGCCCGCACCTCGCGCCGCTGGGCGAGGATGACGGCCCCCTCACCGCCGCCCCCGACGGCGGCGGCCGCGATATCGAGCGGGCGCTCGCTTCGCTCGCCGAGGAGCAGCGCGCGGCGCTCCTGCTGGTGGTCCTCGAAGGACTGTCCTACCGCGCGGCCGCCGAGGTCCAGGGCGTGCCGATCGGCACCGTCATGTCGCGTCTGGCGCGCGCGCGCGCCCACATCAAAGCCTACCTTGACGGCGAGCGCCCGGCGCTTCGCCGCGTCAAGTGACACCGGTACGAGGTCCGAGCATGAACGATCACGACATTCCCGTCACCGAGGACGAACTGCACGCCTTCGTCGATGGCCAATTGCCGCATGACCGGCGCGTCGCGGTGGAAAACTGGCTGGCGGCGCATGCCGAAGACGCGGCGCGCGTGCGCGCCTGGCGCGAGCAGGCCGACGCGTTGCGCGCGCGCTACGCGGACGTGGTCACGGAGGTGGCGCCGCGGCGCCTGGCGCTCGACCGGCTCGCCGTCGGCGCATGGCACCGTTTCGCCGCGACCGCCGCGGCGGCGGCGATCGCGGCTTTTCTGGTCGGCGGCTTGTCCGGCTGGTGGGCGCGCGGCGCCACCGCCGCCATGCCCTCCCCCGAGGCGCGCCTCACCACGGAAGCGCTCGACGCGCACCGGCTCTACGTCGCGGAAGTGCGCCACCCGATCGAGGTGCGCGGCGGCGAACAGCACCTGCTGCCGTGGCTGTCGCGGCGCGTGGGAACCGCGCTGCGCACGCCGGAACTCGGCGCCTTCGATCTTAAGCTGCTGGGCGGGCGGCTGTTGCCGGGGCCGAGCGGCGCGGCGGCGCTGCTGATGTATGAAAGTCCCAAGGGCGAGCGCTTCACCGTCTATTGCTCGCGCCTGCGCGGGCCGCAGACGGCGCTGCGCTACGCCGTCGCCGGCGACGTCGCGGCGTTCCATTGGATCGACGGCGAATTCGGCTATGTGGTCAGCGGTCCGGCCGAGCGCGAGCGGCTGCGGCGCGTGACGCAGGCGGTCTATGACGACCTGGAAAATCGCGCCCCGGCGCAACGCCGCAGCGACGCCGATCAGCCCGCCTCGCCGCGCGGATCGTAGGGGTTTTCGTCGCGCCAGCGCCGCATCAAGGCTTCGAGGTCGGCGTCCTTGCGCTCCGGCAGAACGATGCGCAGGGTGACCAGGAGATCGCCCGCGCGATCCTTGCCCGGCATGCCCTTGCCGCGAATGCGCAGCGTGCGCCCGCTGTTCGACGCGGGCGGAATGGCAAGCTCGACCGCGCCGGCGAGCGTCGGCACGCGCACCTTGGCGCCGAGCACCGCCTCATAGAGCGTCACCGGCAGGTCAAGGCGCAGGTCGTTGCCATCGCGGGCGAACAGCTTGTGCGCGGCGATGGTAACGGTGATGAGCACGTCGCCGATGCCACTGGGACCCGGTAGCCCCTGCCCGCGCAACCGGATCTGCTGGCCATCCGCGAGGCCCGCCGGAATACTCACGTCGACGTCTTTTCCCGTCGGCAGGCGAACGCGCTGGCGCGTTCCGCCGGCCGCTTCCTCAAGACTGATGGTCAGCGCGGCGGCCACATCCCCCCCGGATTCGGCGGCGAAACCTTCCGGCTCGAATCTGGCGCCAAAACCGCCGTGCCGTCCGGCCGCGGCGCCGCCCACCATCTCGCGCAATACGTCCTCGAAACCGCCCGCGCTCGCGCCGCCGCCACGGCCGCGCGCGCCGGAGCGGCGCAAGCCCTCCGGCCCGAAGGTAAACGTCTCGAATCCACCCGCGCGGCTAAATCCGCTCGGCGCGGAGCCGGCGGCAAAGCCATGAAAGCGCTGTTTGCCCTGCGCGTCGATCTCGCCATTGTCGAAGGCGCGGCGCTTTGTGGCATCGCCAAGGATTTCATAGGCGGAATTGATCTCGGCGAACCGGG
>JACQAE010000228.1 GCA_016195095.1 Pseudomonadota bacterium | reverse complement strand
GTGTGGCTACCGCTGGCGCATCCGGCGGCGCCGAGCCACGTATCGGCGCTGCTTTCGGGCGTCATGACCAAGGTCGGCGTCTACGGTTTCGTGCGTTTCGCCTTCGAACTCGCCGGCGAGCCGTCGATCTGGGCCGGGTTGGTCGTTGTGCTGCTCGGCGGCGCGACCGCCGCGGTCGGAATCCTTTATGCGCTGATGCAGCGGGACATCAAGAAGCTGCTTGCCTACAGCACGGTCGAGAATATCGGCGTCATTTTTGTCGGGCTTGGTCTTGGCCTTGCTTTTCGCGCCAACGGGTTGAATTGGGCGGCAGCGTTGGCGGTCGTGGCCGCGCTTTTGCATGTGATCAACCATGCCGTGTTCAAGAGCCTGCTGTTTTTCGGTGCCGGCGCCGTGCTCACCGCGACCGGTGAGCGCAGCATGGAGCGGCTTGGCGGTCTAATTCATCGCATGCCGCGCACCGCGGTCGCCTTTCTCGTCGGCGCGGTGGCGGTCTCGGCGCTGCCGCCGCTCAACGGATTCGTATCGGAATGGCTCGTCTTCCAGGCGATCCTCGCCAGTCCGCATCTGCCGCAACTCAGCCTCAAGCTCGCGATCCCGGCGGTTGGCGCGCTGCTGGCGCTGTCGGCGGCGCTGGCGGCGGCATGTTTCGTCAAGGCCTTTGGCATCGCCTTTCTCGGCCGGCCGCGCTCGCCTGCCGCCGCGGCGGCGCGCGAGGTCGATGGTTTCTCGCTTGCCGCGATGTTCGTCCTGGTGGCGCTCTGCGTTCTCATCGGCGCGGTTCCCGGTCCTTTGATCGATCTGATCGCGCCGGTTACGCGCGCGCTGGTCGGCGACGCGATGCCGCGCCAGTTCGCAATGGCCTGGATGTCCGTGGTCCCAATCGCGCAAAGCCGCAGTTCCTATAACGGCCTTGTCATTCTGGTATTCCTGATCTGTTCCGGCATGCTCACCGCCATGGTCATTCATCGCTTCGCCACGCGCGCGACCAGGCGCAGCGCGATCTGGGACTGCGGTTACCCGCTCGATGCGCCCGACACGCAATATACCGGTTCGAGCTTCGCCATGCCGATCCGCCGCGTTTTCGATACGGTGGTCTTTCAGGTGCATGAAACACTCGACATGCCGCCACCCGGGGCGGTGCGCGCCGGACGTTTCCACGTGCGCGTGTTCGACCCGGCATGGCGTCTGGCCTATGGTCCCCTGGCGCGCGCGATAACGGCGACGTCCGTGCGCCTCAACCGGTTGCAGTTCCTCACCATCCGCCGCTACCTGACTCTGGTTTTTTCGGCCCTGATCCTGCTGCTGCTGGCGGTCGTCGCATGGCAATGATGCTGGAAATCGCCTTGCAGGGCGTGCAGATGTTTCTGGTCGTGCTCGTCGCGCCGTTGATGTTCGGAGTGACGCGCAAGGTCAAGGCGCGGCTGTTGCGCCGTATCGGGCCGCCGCTCATTCAGCCCTATCGCGACCTGTGGAAGCTCATGCACAAGGAGGCGGTGCTGGCGCATAACGCGTCGTGGGTCTACCGCGTGGCGCCCTACGCGGCTTTCGCCGCGATCTGGGTGGCGGCGGCGCTGGTGCCAACCTTCGCGACCGATCTCCTTTTTTCGTGGTCGGCCGATCTCATTGCGCTCGTGGCGTTGCTCGGATGCGCGCGTTTCATCCTCGCGCTCGCCGGCATGGACGTCGGAACGGCGTTCGGCGGCATCGGCGCCTCGCGCGAGATGATGATCGCCTCGCTCGCCGAGCCGGCCATGTTGCTGGTGGCGTTCGCGGTCGCGCTGGTCGCGGGAACGACGCAACTGTCCACGATCGCCGCGATCTTCGTCAACGTGCCCGTGGGCCTGCGCGTATCGCTTGGCCTGGCGCTGTTCGCCTTCGTGTTCGTCGCCATCGCCGAGAACGCCCGCGTCCCCATCGACAATCCGGCGACGCATCTTGAGTTGACGATGGTGCACGAGGCCATGGTGCTGGAATATTCCGGCCGCCACCTCGCCATGATCGAAGCCGCCGCCGCGGTCAAGCTCGTGCTCTATTTCTCCTTGGTCGCCTGCCTGTTTTTCCCCTTCGGCATGGCGACGACGGAGAAGTCCGCGCTCGCGATCGCGCTCGGGCTCGCGACGTACCTGGCGAAGATTCTTGTCATGGCCGTGCTGCTGCCGATCGGCGAGACCAGCGTCGCCAAGATGCGCGTCTTCCGCTACCCGGTGTTTCTCGGCGGCGCCTTCGCCGCTGGCGCGCTCGCCGTATTCCTTCTGTTCGTCTCCAAGGGTTTCTGATGTCGCCGCTCGCCTTCGACATCGCGCATCTTCTCGCCGGCGGCATGCTGGTGCTCAGTTTCCTGCTGCTCTACCAGGACCGCATCACCGCCGTGCTCAATGTGTTCGCGCTGCAGGCGATCGCGTTGTCGCTGTCGGTGGCGTGGCAGGCGGTGGTGCAGGACGCGCCGCACCTCATCGTAACCGCGCTCATCGCGCTCGTCGTGAAGGGGCTCATCATCCCGGGGGCGCTGCATCGCATCGTGCGCCGGCTGGAGATTCACCGCGAGGTCGAGCAGGTCATCGGCGGCGGGCCGACCATGCTCACCGGCCTCGGTCTCGTGGCGCTGTCGATTCTGCTGGTGCAGCCGGTCAAGCAGGACGTCGGGATTCTCACGCGCGAGGATCTTGCCTTCGCGCTCGCCGTCATCCTGCTCGGCCTCCTGATGATGATCACGCGGCGCAACGCGGTGACGCAGATCGTGGGCTTCATGTCGCTGGAGAACGGGCTTGTCCTGGCGGCGACCGGCGCGCGCGGCATGCCGCTGGTGGTCGAGTTCTCCGTGGCGTTCTCCATCCTCGTCGCCTTCATCGTGTTCGGCGTGTTCTTGTTCCGCATTCGCGAGCGCTTCGACAGCGTCGATGTGGGCGCGCTCGACCGCTTCCGCGGCGAGCGGAGGGACCAGCGATGATGGCTTTGCTGTCCGCTCTCACGCCGCTCAACGCCGTCCTGCTCGTGCCGGCGCTGGCCATTCCGGTCCTGGCGCTGGTCGGCAATTATCGCGCCGGCGCGATCATCAATGTCATCGCCTGCGCGCTCACTCTCGCCGCTGGATTATCGCTACTGTTCGCGCCGCGCCTGCGCACCGATCTTCTAATCATCGACGATTTCAACATCTATCTCGTGACGCTCACGACATTCGTGGGCTTCACCACCAGCGTCTTCAGCGCGACCTATATCGCCCATGAAATCGAGATCGGCCGCCTGACGCCGAAGTACCTGCGCTTCTACCACGCCATGTATCAGGCGATGATGGGTTCGATGAACGTGGCGCTGGTCGCCAATAATACCGGACTGATGTGGGTCGGCGTCGAGGTGGCGACGCTGTCCACGGTGATGATGGTCGGCATCTACCGCACGCCGGAGGCGATCGAGGCGGCGTGGAAATATTTCATCCTTGGCAGCGTCGGGATCGCGCTCGCCTTCTTTGGCACGATCCTGGTCTATCTGGCGGCGCAGGACGTGCTCGGCGAGGGGCTGCCGGCGATGGCCTGGGACGCGCTCGCCGCCAATTCCGCCAAGTTCGACGCGCGGCTCCTTTCGCTCGCGTTCGTGTTCCTCCTTGTCGGCTATGGCACCAAGATCGGGCTGGCGCCGTTTCATGCCTGGCTGCCGGACGCGCATGCGGAAGGCCCGACGCCGATTTCGGCGGTGCTGTCGGGTCTTCTCCTCAATGTCGCGCTCTATGCGCTGTTGCGGTTCAAGATGGTGATGGCCGGTAACCAAGCGACGCTCGACGTCGGCGCCGTCATGATGGCGCTTGGCCTTGTGAGCCTCGTATTCGCCGGTTTCATGCTTTACCGGCGCCGCGACATCAAGCGTATGTTCGCCTATTCCTCGATCGAGCATATGGGGATCGCGACATTCGCATTCGGGCTCGGCGGGCCGCTCGCCAATTTCGCCGGGCTCCTGCACATGACGATGCATTCGCTGGTGAAATCGGCGATCTTTTTCGCCGTCGGGCATATCGCTCAGGTCAAGGGGACGCAGCGCCTGGCCGATATCGGCGGCCTGTCGGTGACGCATCCGGTACTTGCCATAGGCTTTGCGCTCGGCGTCATCGCTATTGCCGGAATGCCGCCCTTCGGCGTGTTCGCGAGCGAGTTCATGATGGTATCCTCGGCCTTTCCGCGCGCGCCCTATGCCACTTTGGTCCTGGTATTCGGGATTGTGCTGTCATTCGGCGCCATGGTGCTGCGTATGCAGGAGGTGCTGTTCGGCGAGCCGAAAGGACCGCGCGGCCCGGTAAAGGCTTCCTACGTGCCGATGTTCTTTCACCTGGCATTGGCGCTCGTTGCCGGTCTGTGGCTGCCGGAACCGGTCGTGCGCTGGTTCCGCGTCGTGGCCGCGCAACTCGGATGATTTCCATGGGCGCCGACGGCATTGCACGGCAATTAGCGGGCGCGGCGAGCGTCGCCGGAGCCGCCGGCTGGCCGCGTCATGTCGTCGACGCGCGCGCCTGGACAGCGATCGGCGATGCCATCGCCGCCGGGGAGGGCGACCTGCTCGCATTGTGGGCGGAACCCGGACACGTGCATCTCGCCGTCAATGCAAAGGGGCTTGCGCCGCCGGCAATCGTCTCGATTGCCGTGGCCGATGGCGGCTTTCCCTCCCTCGGCCGGCGCCACGCGCCGGCGCTGCGGCCGGAGCGTGCCATTCGCGACCTCTTCGGATACGTGGCGCGGGATTCTCCCGATGCGCGTCCATGGCTCGACCATGGCGCCTGGGGCGTGCGCGCGCCCCTGACAAGCCAGGCGCCGGCCGCGATCGCGGACCCGGCGGCCTATGATTTCCAGCCGGTGCGCGGGAAAGGTCTGCACCAGATACCGGTCGGGCCGGTGCATGCCGGCATCATCGAGCCCGGCCATTTCCGCT
>JACQAE010000232.1 GCA_016195095.1 Pseudomonadota bacterium | reverse complement strand
CCGGCCCGAGCGCGGCGGCGATGACATTCCTGGTCAAGGAGCGCGACGTCAATGGATGGGGCGTCGAAGCGGTCGGCACCGATCATGGCCAGGCTTTCGCGTTCGAGCCGGCATTTCCGGCGCATAATCTGATGCACGGCGCCAAGAAATTCGGACTGGCCAGCCTTTGCAATCTCGACAAGCTGCCGCCGACAGGGGCCTTGCTGATTACGCCGCCCTTGAAGATAGAGAAGGGCTCGGGCTCGCCGCTGCGGGTGCTGGCTTTGGTCGCGGCCTAAAGCATGATCCCGAAAAGTGGGAGCCGGTTTTCGGACAAGATCATGCGCACGCGAAGGTCGTGATCGCGAAAAGCGGGAACCGGTTTTCGCACGACATGACGCTCCAAGTCGTCAGCATCGATCACGATAATAATATCGGATCAAATCGATCAAAAATCATCGCGATCTAGGGCCTTTCCGGCTTTGATGGAATCAAAGCCGGGGCTCTCACTTTTTGTTTTGACGCGTTTTCTTCGCGCGAATCGGTACCCACTTCGCTCGAAAACGCACTATGGCGTGAAAATCTTTCCCGGGTTCATAATGTCGTCGGGGTCAATGGCGCGCTTTATCTGGCGCATCAGGTCAAGCGCCGGACCAAACTCGGCGGCGAGATATGCCATCTTGCCTTGGCCGACACCATGCTCACCGGTACAGGTGCCGTCCATGGCGATCGCGCGCATCGCCAAACGCTCGCAGAATGCTTGCATGCGCGCCAGATCCATCGCGTCGTCACCATCGAACAGCACCGCGACGTGAAAATTGCCGTCGCCGACATGGCCAACGATCGGTCCGAACAAGCCACTTTCGGCGAGGTCGCGCTTGGTTAGCGTCACGCATTCGGCCAGCCGCGAGATCGGAACGCAGACATCCGTCGCCATCACCTTGGCGCCCGGCCGCAAAACCATGCAGGAATACGCGGCATCGTGGCGCGCCTGCCAGAGCTTCGTGCGCTCCTCTGGCCGCGTCGACCATTGGAAGTCGCCGCCGCCATGATCGCGCGCGATCGATTCGAACAGCGTGATCTGCTCTTCAACCGCGGCCTGGCTGCCGTGGAATTCGACGAACAAGGTCGGCGTCTCGGCGAGGTTGAGCTTCGAATAGATGTTGCAGGCCCGCACCTGCAATTCGTCGAGCAACTCCACCCGCGCCAGCGGCAAGCCGGACTGAATGGCGGCGACCGCCGTATCGCAAGCCGCGTCGAGGCCGGCAAAGGGACAGACCGCGGCGGCGATGGCTTGCGGGAGGCCGTGCAGCCGCAACGTCACTTCCGTGATGACACCGAGCGTCCCTTCCGATCCGACGAGTAGGCGGGTGAGATCATATCCGGCGGCGGACTTGCGCGCCCGGCGCGCCGTGCGCACCGCGCGAGCGTCAGGCATCACCGCCGTTAGCGACACGACGTTCTCACGCATCGTGCCATAGCGCACCGCATTGGTGCCGGAAGCCCTGGTCGCCGCCATACCGCCGATGCTGGCGTCGGCGCCGGGGTCGATCGGGAAGAACAACCCTTGATCACGCAAATGATCATTGATCTGCTTGCGGGTGACGCCGGCCTGCACGCTGCAGGTGAGGTCCGTGGCATCGACCGAAAGAATTGCATTCATGCGCGAAAGGTCGATCGACACGCCGCCAAGGGGCGCATTGATTTGGCCTTCCAGCGACGTGCCGGTACCGAAAGGAATGATCGGGACGCGATGGGCAGCGCAGAGTCGCACGACCGCTTGCACGTCCTCGGTACTGGCGGCGAAGAACACGGCATCGGGCGGCTGCGGCGGATGCCACGTGACGCTGTTGGCGTGATGCGCGCGAACCGCGGCCGCGACCGAGACCTGACGCGGCCAGCTCCCCTTGAGTTCGTCCACTACGGCCGTCACCGCCGATGTCGCTCGCTCGACGATCGAAGGGTCGCGCATATGCCGCTCCGCCTGGCCCTGCACCGGTGCCGCGCGGCCGCCGCTTGACGACCGCCAGCCCCGCGCGATTAGAGTCCGATCCGCTGTAATCGAATCAGCGTGACGCTTTGACCTTTTCTTCGAACATGATCTTTTCCAAGAATCCGGTTCCCGCATTTCGGGATCATGCCCACATTCGTGCATCATATATCAGGCTTCCTCGACGCTATGCCGCGCTACAATGCGCGTCGGTGCCGACCGGTGGCAGGAGGCAGCATGAGCTGGACCTATGAAATCGCCCTGCATGGCGCGCCGGATATGCATGCGGCTATGCTCGATTGGGTTGCGTCCGGCTCCTTTTGGGGTTTCACCGCCTTGCCGGGTCTCGCGAGCTTTGACCTCTATACCGCCGCGCAAGGCCCCGCGCGCGACCCGTTCAACCATGATGGCGCCGGCCCACCGCTGCTGCTTCTGGATTTTGCGTCGCGCGACACATTGGACGCGGCAATCAGGCAAGGCCATTTGGCGGCTGCGGTCGCGCTGCTACCGCGCGGGCTTGCCGCAACCGGCGCGGCGCTTGAACGGCGCTTCTATCCGGTCGGTGACGACACCGCGCCGGCGCCGCTCGACGCGCCATTCTCCTATGTCGTGCGCTACCGTCGCCCGGCCGACGATGAGGCGGCCTTCAATCGGAACTACCTCGCCACGCACCCAGCGACCCAAGCCAAGCTGCCAGGCATCCGCGCCATCATGTGCTATCTGCCGCTTGACGATCTGCAAACCGTCGGCGTGCAATGCCGCGCCCATGGCCTGGCGGGCGCAGACTACTTGATCGGCAATGAGGTCGTGTTCGACGACATCGCGGCATTCAATGGCGCCATGGCTTCGCCGGTGCGCCAGGAATTGCGTGCGCATTTTCATGAGTTCCCACGCTTAACCGGAGCCATTACCCACTATCCGATGACGCGTAGGAGGCTTGTGGGGTGACCACCAACCCGCTGCACATTGCGACGGTTGTCGACGCAAAATTCCTCGCTCGACGATTGCAAGCCTGTTGCGGGGAAACCGTATACATTTTAATCTTCAAATAATTTCGTCCACAAAGACGAGATCATTAACGCACCGGTCCACGTGAAATGATTTGCCCGATCTTATCGACGCGCGAGCGCGCTGCGCGCCAGTTTTGCTCGACGCGTTCAGTCGGCGCGGCCCCGTTCGAGGGCTCGATCGGCGAAAAGCGACAACGCTAACCGGAGGGGTTTCCAAATGACATTCGAGATCGAACGCCGCACGCTGCTGCAGATGCTCGGCCTCGGCGTCGGCGGCGGCGTGCTGGGCGACAGCTTCGCCGCTTTTGCGCAAGCCACCGATGCGGTGACCATCGGATGGCCGAGCGACGTCCCCGGGTGGGATCCCAACCTGCGCTTCACCCCCGACGCACAGCCGATCTTCAAGCTGGTGTTCGACCAGCCGCTTGACCAGAACCCCAAACTGGAACTCGTCCCCAAGCTCGTCGCAAAGTGGGACATGGCGAAGGATGGCCTGAGCCTGGCGGTGGAATTGCGCGATGACGTGACGTTTCACAACGGCGACAAAATGACGGCGGAGGATTTCCGCTATACCTTCTTTGAGCGGCTCCAGTCTCCCCTCAAGCTCGACATCAAGAATTCATGGCGCAAGGTCAGCGACATCGAAATCCACTCGCCGACCAAGGCGGTGATGAAGTTCTCCTCTCCCGCGCCAACCGCGCCGCAATGGCTTGCCTTCCTCGGCAGCTATGTCGTGCCGAAGAAGTACATGGAGCAGGTGGGGGCTGAAAAGTTCGGCGACAAGCCGGTCGGCACCGGACCCTACAAGCTGATCGACTACCAGCTCAATTCGCGCATCGTGCTCGAGCGCAACGACACCTATTGGGGTCCGAAACCGAAGCTCAAGCGGGTGACGTTCGAGATCATCAAGGATCCTTCCGCGCGCGTTGCCGCGATCCAATCCGGACAGGTCGACCTCGTCATCAACGTGCCAGTGCGCGAAGTTGCGCGCTTGCGACTTGAGCCCACGCTGGCGGGGGAAATCAATCCAATCACCCGCGTCATTCTCCTGCAGTGCCGCAATGACCAAGGTTTCACCGACCAGAACATTCGCCTCGCCGCCCACCACGCCATCGACAAGGCGGCGTTGTCAAAGGCGTTCTACGCTGGCGCCGCTGTGCCGCTGTCGGTGCCGGTGACGCCGGGGACACCAGGCTATTTGCCGAATTTCACCTTTGCCTACGATCCGGCGCTGGCCAGGACGATCCTCGCCAAATCGGGCTATGGCCCCGACAAGCCTGCCAAGATTTCCTTTGCCTCGACCAACGGCCATTTCCCCAGTGATTACGACATCGCGCGCGCGATCGTGCAAATGTGGAAGAAGGTCGGCATCGAGACCGACTTGCAGACCTTAGAATATTCGAAGTACTTCGAGCTCAACCGTGGGGCCAAGCTGCCCGACGCGACACTATACAGCTGGGACAATGGGACGGCGGATCCCGAAATTTTTGCGGGTTATCTGCTTAATCCCAAGATGCCATTCTCCGCCTTCAAGGATGCCGCGATCGGCGACAAGATCGCGAATCTGTTCAGCATGACCGACTACAGTGAGCGTATTGACGGCTACCGGGACCTCGCAAAATTCGCGGTCGAATTCGGCGCCACCATCCCCTTGCTGCAGAGCGTGCAGACGCTCGCGCGCAAGAAGGCGCTGGCTTACGAGAAGTTCGGCAATGGCTGGGTTCTCGCCAATACGATGCGGTGGGGATGATGTGACGGACGCGCGGCGGCCGGCTCTGACGCGCCGCCGCGCTCGCCGTGCCCGCTTTTGCCGCCTCGCACGGCGCTTTCACAGCGATAGGTCGGACCGATGATCGCGACCGTCTTTCCTCTGGTCGGCCGTCGCCTGCTGGCATCGGTGCTGATCCTGCTGATTGTTTCGGCACTGCTTTTCTTCGTGCTGCACGTCCTGCCGGTCGACCCTGCGGCGATGTCGCTGCCACCGTCCGCGACGATAGCCGAGATCGAGGCTATGCGGCGCGAGATGGGCCTCGATTTGCCGCTACCGCGGCAATACCTGATTTGGCTCTCGCAGGTGCTGCAGGGCGATTTCGGTTCGTCGATTCATTTCCGTCGCGACGTGCTCGGTTTGGTCGGCTCGGCTTTGCCGGCAACCATCGAGCTTGCGCTACTTTCGATGATCGTCGCCACGGTGCTGGGAATCTTCGGTGGCCTAATGTTGTTCCACGTGCGCGGCAGCCGCATGGAGCCAATCGTCGATTTTGGTTCGATCCTGCTATTGTCGATTCCGGAATTCCTCTGGAGCTTATTCTTCATCCTCATTTTCGGTGTGGCCTTGCAGTGGCTGCCTTTCACCGGGCGGCTCGATCCCGATCTGCGCCTGCCACAAGGTACGGGGTTCCTGCTCGTGGACGCGCTGGTCGCCGGCCGGTTTGACATCTTTTGGAGCGCGATGCGCCACATGGTCCTGCCTTGTTTTGCCCTCGGCATTGCATTCTCGCCGACCATCATGCGGGTGCTGCGCTCGAGCTTGCTCGACGTCTATCAGGAGGACTATATCCATCTTGCGCGCCTGCGCGGGCTCAGCGAGTGGCGAATCCTGCGCCGCCATGCGCTCAAGAACGCCATCCTGCCGACACTGAGCCTGATGGGCGTGCAGTTCGGCTTTCTGTTTGGCGGCACGTTGTTGGTCGAGGTCATCTTCTCCTATCCCGGGCTCGGCAACCTGATGGTCGACGCCGTGCGCAACGCCGACCTGCCGATCATTCAAGCGGTCGGGCTTGCCTATTGCGCCGTTGTGCTGGTCATCAATACCGTGGTGGACAGCCTCTATCTGGTGCTGAACCCGAAACTGAGGATCCGGTGATGACGCGCGCCCCGCCGGCATGGCTGCGCTCGGCCCGCGTCATCTCCGGGCTGACGATCGTGTTGCTCATCGTCTTGTGCGCGGCGCTCGCGCCGCTGATCGCGCCGCACGATCCCAACGAGCAGAACCTGGTGGCGACCTTCCTGCCGCCCGCCTGGGCGAAGGGCGGCGACCCCGCCTTCCCGTTCGGCACCGACAGCCTGGGGCGCGACGTGCTGTCGCGCCTGATCTTCGGCGCGCGCGTCGCCATGCTGGTGGCGGTGCTCGCCTCGCTCGGCGCCATGCTGATCGGCGCGGTGCTCGCCTATGTCGCCGGCTATTTCGGCGGCCGCATCGACGCCCTGATCGGGCGCGCGGTCGACGTCTGGATGTCGTTTCCGCCGGTCATCTTGTCGCTGATCTTGATGGTCGGACTTGGCGTGGGGCTGCGCAATGTCATCCTCGCCATCATATTGGTTGACTGGACGCGGTTCTGCCGGGTGCTGCGTGGCGAGGTGCTGGTGGTGGCGCGCAAGGACTACGTCGCGGCGGCGCGCCTCCTCGGCTTCTCGCATTGGCGCGCCATCACGCGCGAAATCGTGCCGGCGAGCTTGCCATTGCTGATCACGCTGGTGAGCCTGGAGATGGGCATTGACGTGATCGTCGAGGCCATTCTGTCCTTCGTCGGACTGAGTGTCAGCGCCGAAACGCCGGCCTGGGGCCAGATGATCGCCGACGCGCGGCAATACATCTACGATTCGCCGTGGAACCTGATTTTTCCCATCCTGGCCATCTTCTTCGCGGTTTTTGGCTTCAATATGCTTGGCGATGGGTTGCGCCGTACGCTCGACGTGCGCCTCACCGCCACCCAACGGGTCTGATCATGTGGACATGCTGATCGCCAGCGACCTCGCCGTCAGCGCCGCGCTCGCGAATGGCGCGGTGCCGGTGATCCAGGACTTGAATTTCTCGCTAGCGCCGGGACGCGTTCTCGGTCTGGTCGGGGAGTCGGGCGCCGGAAAATCGATGATCGGCCGCGCCGTCGCGCAATTGCTGCCGTCGGGATTTTCGGTGACGCGCGGCGAGCTACTATTCGACGGCCAGGATCTGGTGCGCATGCCGCTCGATAAGCGGCGCGAATTGCTCGGCCGCGAGATCGCCTTCGTGCCGCAGGAGCCGCTGTCGGGCCTCAATCCGGTGTTGACTGTCGGGCGGCAGATCGACGAGCATCTGGCGCGCTTGGCGGTTGGCGACGCGCGAACGCGACGCGCGCGGGCGCTCGTCATGCTCGATGCCGTGCACCTGCCCCGCGGGGCCGAATTGCTGGGCAAATATCCGCATCAATTGTCCGGCGGCATGTGCCAAAGGGTACTGATTGCCATGGCCTTCGCCAGCCGGCCAAAGCTGCTGGTGGCCGACGAGCCGACGACCGCGCTCGACGTCACCATCCAGGCGCGCATCGTCCAACTCATCGCCGAAATGCAGCGGCACGACGGCACCAGCGTGATCTTCATTACCCATGATCTGCGGCTGGCGGCGCAGATCTGCGACGACATCCTCGTCCTCTATGCCGGCCGGCCGGCGGAACGCGGCCCGGCGCGACGCGTGTTCTCGCAGCCAGCGCATCCCTACACGCGCTGCCTGCAGCTTTCCAACCCGGCAATGAGCGGGCCGCGACGCGGGCTCTACGCGTTGCCCGAGCGCATGCCGGGGCTCAGCGCACTCAAGACCATTCAGGGCTGCCTGTTCGCGCCGCGCTGTCCGAGCGCCGTTGGCGCTTGCGCCCGCGCGCTTCCGCCCTTCACCGAGGTCGACGACGGTCACATTGCCGCCTGCATCCGCATCACGGCGACCGCAGAGATCAGCGTCCCGGCGCCGGCGGCGGCCAATGCGCCCAAGACCGGTACGCCATTGCTGGCCGTCGAGGGTCTCTCCAAGACCTTCAGAACCGCCCGCGGTTTCTTCCGGCACGACGTCGTCGCGGCGGTGAGGGGCGTGAGTTTCACCCTGCATGAGAACGAGTTCGTTGGAATCGTCGGCGAAAGCGGCAGCGGCAAGAGCACGCTGGCGCGCATGCTATGCGGGCTCGATGCGCCAAGCCAGGGCACGATCGTGATTGCCGGCCGCGACGTCAGCGACGGCAGTTCGCGTTCGAACGCGCATCGGCGCGCCCACGTGCAAATGGTGTTCCAGGATCCGCAATCGGCCCTCAACCCGCGTCGCCGCGTCGCCAGCATCGTGACGCAGGCGCTGGAGGCGACGGGAAAGGTGGATTGGGAGGAGCGGCTGGCGCGCGCCAAGGCTCTGCTGTCGGAAATAGGGATGCCGCCGGAAGCGGCGCAGCGGTTTCCTGCGCAGCTTTCCGGCGGTCAGCGCCAGCGCGTCAACATCGCCCGCGCACTGTGCGTCGCGCCAAACATCCTGGTCGCCGACGAGATCGTCTCCGGCCTCGACGTCTCGGTGCAGGCGCAGCTGCTCGACCTGCTGATGTGGCTGCGGCGCGCGCGCGCCTTCTCGATGCTGTTCATCTCGCACGACCTCTCGGTCGTGCGCTATCTATGCGACCGGGTGCTGGTGATGTATCGCGGCGAAGTGGTGGAGAGCGGTCCGACCATCCAGGTATTCGCGACGCCTCGTCACCCCTACACGCGCGCCTTGCTCGCCGCCATGCCGCCCGACGATCTTTCGGCGGCCTGGCCCCCGCAATCCCTCGAAATCGAGGCCGCGCCGTTGGCCGGCAAGGCCGTGGAAGCCGATGCCTGACATCACCGCGATCCAGTTTTGCGAATATGGCCCGCCCGAGGTGCTATCGGCGCGGCGCGTCGCGGCGCCGCGGCCCGCCGCTGGCGAGGTGCTGATCGACGTCCATGCCGCAAGCGTCAATCCGGTCGATTGGAAGGTGCGGGCAGGCCTGTTGCAAAAAGTGTTTCCGGTCGCGTTCCCGATGACCAGCGGACGCGACGGCGCCGGTGTCGTCGGTGCCGTCGGAAGCGGCGTGGATACCGCTTTGATTGGCCGCCGCGTATGCTTCCTCGCCGGGCGCGGCGTCGGCGCCTTTGCCGAGCAGATCGTGCTGCCGGCGGCGCTGGCGGTTGGCATCCCCGACCGGCTGTCGTTCACCGACGCGGCGGCGCTGCCACTTGCCGGCCTCAGCGCCTGGGCGGCGCTCGTCACCGCGGCGCAGGTGGGACCTGGCATGCGCGTCCTGGTCCACGCCGCCAGCGGTGGCGTCGGCACCCTTGCCGTGCAAATCGCGCGCGATCGCGGCGCCGAGGTGGCCGCGACCTGTTCACGCCGCAACGGTGGCTTTGTCCGCGAGCTCGGCGCCGGGGACGTGGCCTTCCATGACGCCGAGACGCCGTTCGAGGACAGGCTTTCCGGGTTGGACGTCGTGCTCGACCCCCTCGGTGGCGACATTCACCGGCGCAGCTATGCCGTGCTGCGCAAACGCGGCATGATCGTGTGTCTGTCCGCCGCGCCTTACGAGGATCGCGGCGCCGAATACGGCGTCAGCGTGAAGACGGCGCAGGTGCTGCCGGATCCCGCGGTCCTTGCCGAGATTGTCGCGCGCGTCGCCACCGGCCGCCTCCGGCCGGTCGTCGAGCGCGTGCTGCCCTTTTCGGAATTCGTCGCGTCCCACCGGATGTGCGAGCAAGGGCATGCCCGCGGCAAGACGGTGCTGCGTATCCGCCAGTCGTCTGATCCCAGCAAATGATTCCTAATTGCCACGACGCGGCATCCCGCTGACCTACCGAACTGGCGGGGCGCCTTTTCCAACGCGAGCGGAACCAACCGTTTCGCTCCCCCCGAGGACATGATCCCGAAAGCCGATTCCCCATCTTGGGAGCAAGCTCCGGCGCGTCACGCCGCCCGCAATCCCGCCTCGCGCAGCAGCGGCAGCACCTGGCTGATAAAGTAGGGCAGTTCGTTCTTGAAATTGACGAAGGATACGGTGGTTCCGGCGAAGCCAACCGCATGCATCTTCACCATTTCCGAGGCGATATGCGCCGGCGTGCCAATCAAGGGATAGGTGCCGGCGCCTCCGGCAAAACGCCTGCGGTGCTGCCGGTAGGCTTCCGGCGCGTGCGAACCGGAAAACTTCTCCTTCTGTGCCATGTAATGGTCAACGCTCGCCTGGTCGGCCATGGTTGCCGCGTAAAGCTCATAATAGTCTTCGGCCTGCGCCTGTGTCGGCCGGCAGACAACGTGGCAGGTTGTATAAACACCGACGTCGCGGCCTTGCGCCGCCGCCCGGTGCTTCATGTCGTCAATGTGATCGCGGCCTTTCTCGATCTCGACGAAGGTGGTGAACAGGAAATCGGCGGCCTTGGCGGCAAAGTCGCGGCCCGGCGGCGAGAAGGCGGCATTGAGCGTGATCGGCCGCGGCTGCTGGATCGGCGCCGGCTTACCGGACACGCCCTTAAGCTGGTAGAACTTGCCATCGTAGTCGAACGGCTCGTTCGACATATAAATCCGCTGCATGATCTCGAACCATTCGAGTCCCTGCGAATAGCGGTCCTCGATCATTTCCAGCCCGAACATGCCGAACTCTTCCGGGTTCCAGCCGCACACGATGTTGAGGCCGGCGCGGCCGTTGGAAGCGTGATCGATGGTGGTGAGCGCCTTGGCGGCGAAAACCGGATGTACCATCGGCACGTGGACGGTGGAAAACAGCGCAATGGCGCTTGTAACGCCGGCGAGACCGGCGGCGAACGTGAATGTCTCATAGGACCACTCGCGGCTGTTCATTTCGCCGCCAAAACCTTTCCAGCGCGCGATCGGCAGAATAAATTCGATGCCGGCGCGATCGGCCATTTGCGCGACTTCGACGATCTCTTTCCACTGCGCTGGCCAGCGTTCCGGTACCTTGGTCAGCGTCAGGCCGCCATCCGAGTTCATGGAAAACACGCCGAGCTTGAATTTGTTGGACCCGCGCATCGGATGTGGCGTGATCATGATGTTGCCTGTGCTGTTCGGAAAGCTTCAATGGGCGTCCTGCGCCACCTCACGGTAATACCGCGCGGCGACATCGACGAACTCCGCGGTGACCGCGGCGGCTGCATCCTCGTCACCGGCACGAAAGGATACGGTGAAACGTTGCAGCAGCGCGAGCGCGTCGGCACGCGCCGGCGCCAGCACCAGCGTCGTGCGGCGCACGAAGCCGGCCTGGTCGTCGAAGCGCAGAACGGTGTCGCGCAGCCGCCGGCTCGGCACCCGCGCGAGCCAGGCGGTCCGAAAGGCGTAGTTGGCCTCGGCGAAGGCGGCAAAATCTGCGGCGCGCTCGGCGATGCGCGCGCGCTCAAGCACGGCCGCCAAATTATCAACCAGCTCAGGGGTCACGGCACGGGCGACTTGCCGCGCCGCCGGCGGCTCCAGCAGCCGCCGCATCTCGAAAATCTCGGCCATGTCCTGCGCCGTCGGCAACACCACTTGGAAGCCGCTGCCACGACTTTCCAGGAGCCCTTCAGCCGCGAGCCGGCTCAGTGCCTCGCGCACCGGCGAGCGCGATACGATCAATTGCTGAGCGAGATTGGATTCCACAAGCCGCTCCCCGGGGGCAAAGGTCCCGGACCGCAGCTGATAGCGCAACCGCTGATAGATCTGCTCGGCCAGGGTGGGCGCGCGCTGCAAGTCGGCGAAGGCGGAAAGCGACATTGGGACACAAATTCAGCGATGAAAGCAATGTTTGTTGACTTGTATCCGTCGACCGTCGACAGTATACCGTTTCATATTATCGACCGCCCGCCTCGCGTCAAGCGGTGCGTCGGATTCAGGGCCGCGTGTGGCGCCGTGGATGGATGCGACGTGACCAGCGACCCACGACCCGCCAAGCCGGCCCCGCAGGCCATCGACACCAAGACGTTTTGGCGCGCGCTCGGCGTGCGCGCCTGCGCGGTCGCCGTCGTCACGGCGCAGGACGCCGACGGCCCCTCGGGCTTTCTAGCGCTGTCGGCGACGCACGTGTGCGCCGATCCGCCACTGCTGATGGTGAGCATCGACAAACGCACCGCGTCGCTCGCGGTGGTGCTGCAGGCGCGGCATTTTGCCATCAACTACCTGCCGCGCGGGGAGGAAGCGCTCGCGGACATGTTCAGCGGCAAGACCGGTCGGCGCGGCACCGATCGTTTTGCGTCCGGCCGTTGGCGCCAACTCACGACCGGCGCGCCGATTCTCGATGATGCAATCGGTGCGCTCGATTGCAAGCTTGAGGACACCATTGAGCGGTTTGAGGCCGTGATCGCCATCGGTCGGCTGGTCGATTTCGTCAGCCGCGGCGACGGCGAACCTCTGTTATATTTCCGGGGCGGTTATCGATGATCACCGAGACCGGCCGGATCGCGCCTGGCATGCGGTTGCGGACACCGGATCAAGGACGAACGCGCATGACCGCGCTCGCCGCACGGCGCTCATGACGGCCCGGTCGTCACCACGTACGGCGTCCACGCGCAGAGCCTATGACGATGTCGTCGCCTGCTTGCCGGTGACAATTCCCTACCGGCGCTATTCGATCAATGGCGCGCATTGGTGGATCGGCCGAGCGCTGCGCGAATTGGTCAAGCGCGCCGGACTACGTCCAAAGGATATTGACGGATTGTCGATTTCGAGCTTCACCATCGGGCCGGACACGTCGATCGGTCTCACTCAGCATTTTGGCTTGTCGCCGCGTTGGCTCGATCATGTGCCGCTTGGCGGCGCATCTGCAATCGTCGCCCTGCGCCGGGCGGCGCGCGCGGTGCAGGCGGGCGACGCCGAACTCATCGCCTGCGTCGCCGGTGACACCAACCATGTCGACAGCTTTCGCAAGACGCTGGCGAACTTCTCGCGCTTTGCGCAAGACGCGGTCCTTCCTTATGGCGGCGGCGGCGCCAATGCCAGCTTCGCGCTGATCGCCAAGAACTACATGAACACCCACGGCGCGCGGCGCGAGGACTTCGGCAAGCTCTGCGTGGCGCAGCGCGACAACGCGCTCAGTTTTCCCCATGCGCTGATGAAGACGCCGCTGACGCTGGATGCCTATATGGCGGCGCGCCCGATCGCCGATCCGATCCATCTCTACGACTGCGTGATGCCGTGCGCGGGAGCCGAAGCCTTCCTGGTCTGCCGCGCCGATACCGCGCGCGCGCTCGGGGAAAGCGGTGTGCGCGTGCTCGCGACCATCGAACGGCACAACGCATATCCGCAGGATCCGGTGCAAATCCGCGGGGGCTGGGCGATGGACGTCGACGAGCTCTGGGCGATGGCGGGCGTCACGCCGCGCGACGTCGACTTCATGGAGACCTATGATGACTATCCGGTGATCTCGATGATGCAGTTCGAGGATCTCGGCTTCTGTCGCAAGGGCGAAGGCCCGGATTTCGTGCGCGCCCACCGCTTTACCAATGACGGCGACTTTCCGCACAACACGTGCGGCGGTCAATTGTCGGTCGGTCAGGCGGGCGCGGCGGGCGGCTATCTCGGCCTGGTCGAAGCCGTGCGCCAACTGACGCGCACCGCCCTTGGCACCCAGGTGCCCGAGGCCGAAATCGGGCTTGTTTCGGGTTTTGGGATGATCAATTACGATCGCGGCCTGTCTTCCTGCGCCGCCGTGCTGGCGCGGGCGCCATGACGGCGCCGCCCGCACGACCCCAGCGCAAGAACCCGCTCGCGCGCACGCGCCTGCCGCTGCTGCCGCCAGCGGCGCGCAGCCGCGCCGCGCACGGGCTCACGGCCGCCGCCGCCGAAGGCCGCTTCGCGCTCCAGATCTGCGCGGAATGCGCGGCCGTTGTCTATCCGCCGCGCGAGGCGTGTCCGTCATGTTTATCGTCGCGGCTGCGGTTCCAGGACGTCGATGCGCATGGCATGCTCGTCGCCGAAACCACGGTTCGGGTGTCGTCGCAGCCCTATTTCAGGGAGCGAGTCCCGTGGCGGGTGGGCCTGGTCGCGCTCGACGCCGGCCCGACCATCCTCGCGCATCTGCATGGCGACACGCGCGAGGGCGGCCGCGTCCGCCTCGCCCTCAAGCTCGACAGCAGCGGCGCGCCGGTGATGCTGGCGCTGCCGGAAAAGGACACGCCGCACATGGCCGACGATCCGATCCTTCGCGCGACGACCTGCGATCCGAAATTTCGCCGCGTCCTGATCACCGACGGCCGCGCTCCGGTCGGACAGGCGATGGCGAAAGCCTGCGCCGACGCTGGCGCTTCCTTGATCTTCGTCGGCATCGCCGATGCGTGGAAGCCATTCGCTGGAGACGCCGCACTGAAGGCGACCGCGCGGTTGGAGGTCGTGACGCTCGATCTCACCGATACACAATCCGTCAACACGCTCGCGGCGCAGATCGGCGTCCGCGTCGATATCGTCATCAACACCGCCGAACACGTTCGCCCTGGCGGCTTCATCAGCGGTGGCGGCGTGGCGGTCGCGCGCGAGGCCATGGACCTGCGTTACCTTGGCTTGATGCGGTTGGCGCAGGCCTTCGGGCCCGCCCTGCGCGCGCGCGCCGCCGACGGCGACAATTCGGCCGCCGCGTTCGTCAATCTGCTGTCAGTGCATGCGCTTGCAAACTGGCCGGCCTATGGCGCTTATTCCGCGGCCGAGGCTGCCTGCCTGTCCGCGGCACAGTGCTTGCGCGCGGAACTGCGCCCCGGCGGCGTCAAGGTGCTCAACGTGTTCTGCGGACCGCTCGACACCGAGTGGTTCCAGACGGTACCGCCGCCCAAGGTGGCGCCTCGAGCGCTTGCCAAGGCGGTGATCGAAGCGCTGCGCGCGGGCGTCGAGGAGGTCTTCGTCGGCGACGTGGCGCGCGACATCCGCGCGCGGTTCGAAGTCAATCCCAAGGCGCTCGAGCGCGAGCTCGGCGAATGAGGCCATCGCGATGAACGCATCCGATCTCTTGTCCTTTGCCAAGGCGATAT